>NZ_JBHUMY010000027.1:0-91257 GCF_042685365.1 Paenibacillus thailandensis
CCATCGGCCGAGCCGGCCGCATCCTCCGCGCCTCCCGCCTTGGCGGCGCGCGACGTTCAGCCCGCGGACGCCGGCGAGCCGGGGATAGCGCCCGCGCCTGCAGCCAACCGGCGGCCGGAAGGGCAGGCTGCTGAGGCTCATGCCGATTCAACAGCCGCACTTCCCGCATCGGCCGACGCGCAGAGGCCATCGGCCGAGCCGGCCGCTTCTTCCGCGCCTTCCGCATCGGCGGACGCGCAGCGGCCACCGGACGAGGCCGCCGCTTCGCCGCTGCTGTCGCAGCGGTTCGATCCGCGCGCGCTTGTGCTTGCGTATTTGCTGCTGTCGACATCGATGCTGGCCGGCGACAGCTGGCTCTCCGTCGGCGTCAGCGCCCTTGTTGCCGCGGCAATCGTCATCCCGCTGCGGGAAACCGTCAAGCCGTGGCGGGGGGCAATCCGCGCATATGCCGGTTTGCTGATCGTCATGTCCGTCGTTGCCGGCATCGGCGTTTCGCCTCTCGTTTTTGACGCGGACAAAACGCTGGAAACGGCTCGCAAGCTGCTGGAGCTGTTGTTTATTATGTTGCTTGGCATGCCTTTCCTGGCTCTCATTACGCCGCTAAGGCTGCAGCGGGCGATCGAGCAGACGTTTGGCTGGCTAGGCCGGTTCGGCGTACCGGTTACGCCCGTTGCCTTGACGGTGACGATGATGTTCCGCTTCATTCCGATGCTGACCGAGGAGTGGGGCCGATTCGCGCTTATCGCGCAGGCGAGAGGCAAAGCGGCCGGAAAGCCCGGCAGACTGCCGGTACGGATGCTGGCTTCGGCTGTCGTGCCGTACCTTCGCTCCATGATCCGAATGGCCGAGCAGATGGCCGCCGCGCTGGAAGCGAGAGGGATCGGACATCCGGAAGCGCGCCCGACAAGAGGCTTCAAGCTTATATTCGGGAGAGCGGACATCGCTATTCTGTCTGCGTCTCTTTTGGCGAGTATTATCCTGTACGCAATATCTCTGTAAACCTTGTAAACTCTGTAAAACGTGAGGCAAACCTCTGAGCGGCATCTTTCGAAAAAGCGCGGGCCGCGTTTCATGGTCGGTTTCATTAAAAATCGAAGCAAGTTCCGGTTCGTTCCGGCGTAAAATGCACTATTCGCAATTTGCCCGAACGAACGGAGTGGTTCGAATGGAAGAAAGCAAAACCGGCTGCCGTGGGTCGCGGCGGAGAATCGCCCTGGAATGGGTTGCTGCCGTCGCAGCCGCGATGGTTATCGCTTTTCTTGTACACCGTTATGCATACGCCCAGCTGGAGGTCCATAACGTTTCGATGCAAAATACGCTGAGTTCGGGACAAAGGCTTATCGAGGACAGATGGTCTTACCGTTTCGTGCAACCTAAACGCGGAGATATCGTTATTATTAACGGACCCGAATCGAAGCTTCGGCTTATTAAGCGCGTCGTAGCTCTCCCTGGAGAACGGCTAGACATTCGGGACGGGCAAGTGTGGATAGACGGAAGCCTGCTGCACGAGCCGTATGCGGTCGGGAGGACCGAGCCCGGCGACGGGCTTCCTGTGCCATATACGGTTGAGACCGGCAAGCTCGTCGTCTTGGGCGATAACCGGGAGAACAGCATGGACAGCCGAACGATTGGGCCGATCGCCATGACCAGCATTGAAGGAAAAGCCGTTCTGCGCATTTATCCGATCGATCAGTTTGGAACATTAAGATAGGGAAGAAAGAAGGGGGATGGGATGCCTTTTACGCTTTCGCATCCGCTGTATGCCGTGCCGCTCCGCAAGCTTATCCCGGCTTTAAGCGCCACAGGGCTTGCGCTCGGCAGCATGATGCCGGATATGGAATATTTTATCGCCATGCAGCCCGTACGGACGAACGGCCATACGCTCGCGGGCTTTATTTTGAACGGAATCCCGCTTTGCACGGCGCTGGCGTATGCTTTTCATCGCATCGTGATGTCGGCCTTGCCTTATTTGCTGCCGTCCGCGGGAGGATTGAACCGGTTTGCCGCTGATTGCCGGAGCGATTGGTCGTTAAAGTCGCTCCGTTCGTTTATCTCCTTTTACGTTTCTTTGTTTATCGGTTTTTTGTCGCATCTGTTCGTGGACGGCTGGACGCATCGGACAGGCTTTTACGTGAACATGTTTCCGTCGCTGCGCAAGCCCGTTGTCGCCGGATTTCCGGGCTATTGGCTGCTGCAGCAAAGTCTGTCCGTAATCGGGCTCCTGCTGCCGCTTCTCTATTTATTCGTCCTATGGAGAAGCTGGAGCAAAGGGGAAAACGCCTCCGCGTCTCGGCGCCAGGTTCAGCCGGGTTCATTCATGCCGTACCTCCCTTGCTGGAGCGCTCGTTGCGGCATTCGTCTTTTTGGCCAAGCTGGCGAGGGCGAACGATCCGTTTATGCTCAATATTTGGTTTGTCGCTCCTTTTACTTCGCTGTTGTTTGGTTTATACGCGGCGGCATTGCTCCGGATCGGAAAGCTCCGCTTCAAAACGTTTCCGGCGCTTTGCGGTCTTGCGTCATTCGCCCTGTTGTATGGCCTGCTGCAAATCGCCAAGCGGATACATTTCTTAGACGGCATTGCATTATGGCACTTGTACATTTTCGCATTGTCCGGACTGCTTTATGCGGTATCGGTTCTCGTCGCCGGCGGTACGCGCAGCCAGGTCATTGCTTTAAACAACATGCACCCTAAATAACCGTCACATAAAAAAGCTTGCCGAGCATCTTACGGCGGCGGTCATATCATTTAAAGTTTTGAATAAATGCATAATTTTTGAACCTCCTTTGGCAAAAAAAACGTTATATATTAGAGAATGCCAAACATTAGCTTTCGTGGCGGGATTTGCTCGTCTTAATCGATGAAGTAACGCGCGCAAACCTTAAGCGTATGCTTCCGATGCAAGATTTTGCTGCGAAGCAAGATCGGAGGAGCACCGCCGGAGCAAAACTTTTTAGGAGGGTGATTATGGGGAAAAAACGATTATGGATCGTCGCCGCCGCTCTTGCGGTAACGATGCTTGTGCCGACGGCGGCGATGGCGGCCGAACCAAGCGGGGATGCAAGCTTCGAAGCGACGAAGAAAGCGGCGGCCGAAAAAGCCGCGCTGCTAACGGGAACATACGGTACGACGAGCGTGCAGTACGCACTTATCGATCAAGGTCGGATTGTCGTGTCCGGACAAGCCGGGAAAAATGATCCTAAAGGTAAAGACCCGCTTACGGCGGAAACGATGTACGGCATCGGATCCGTCAGCAAAATGTTCGTGACGGCTGCCGTCATGAAGCTGGTAGACGAAGGCAAAATCGATCTGGACCTTCCGGTCGTCAGCTATATTCCCGAATTTACGATGAAAGACGAGCGTTACAAGCAAATTACGCCGCGCATGCTGCTTAATCATTCTTCCGGCCTTCGCGGCTCGACGCTCGGCAATTCCTTTTTGTTCGAGGACAATGATACGTACGCCCACGATCATCTTCTGGAGGAGCTGGCAGGCCAAACGCTGAAGGCCGATCCGGGGGCTTATTCGGTTTATTGCAACGACGGATTTACGCTGGCGGAAATATTGGTAGAGAGAGTTAGCGGGATCGGCTTTACCGCGTATATTCACGAGCATTTCACGGAGCCGCTCGGCATGACGCATACGAAGACGCCGCTTGACAATCCGGATCCGTCCGGCATGGCGGGGCTGTATTATCCGGGAAAAGAAGAGCAGCTGCCGAACGAAACGGTGAACGTGATCGGGACCGGAGGCGTAATTTCGACGGCCGAGGATCTGGTTCGATTCTCCCAAATTTTCACCGGACAAGCGGAGGGCTTTCTGACGGATGCATCGGTTAAAGCGATGGAGGAGAAAGAATACGGCAAGGGACTATGGCCGGAAGATTCCGATAATTCTTTGAACTACGGGCTTGGCTGGGACAGCGTCGATCTGTATCCGTTCGGCGAGTACGGCATCAAGGCGCTGGCCAAAGGCGGCGATACCATTTTGTATCATTCGGCGCTAGTCGTGCTGCCCGAGCATAATATGGCGGCCGCCGTCGTCTCTTCCGGCGGTTCCAGCTCCACCAACCAATTGCTGGCCAACGATTTGCTGCTGCAGGCGTTGAAAGAAAAAGGCGAGATTGCGGAGTTTAAGCCGGAGAAAACGTTCGGCGAACCCGTCAAAGCGGAGATGCCGCAAGACTTGCTGAAATTCGCGGGCGTATACGGACAGACGAACCAGTCGCTCCAAGTCGGCGTTTCCGAAGAAGGAGAATTGTCGATTACGGTCATCGGGCTGCCGGAATATCCCGCGGAAAAATATGTTTATACGCAGGACGGTTCGTTCATGAGCGAGAACGGTAATGCGAAGGTTCGTTTTGTGACGGAGGACAACGGCCGGACATACATATGGGTGCAAACGTATGTGTCGCTTCCGGGTCTCGGCCAGACGGCGTTGTCGCATTACGCCGCCGAGAAGCTTGAGGCTTATGACGTTCCGGAGGAAACGGCCGCGGATTGGAAAGAGCGCGACGGCAAAAAATATTATGCGGTAAACGAAAAGTACACCTCGGTCGCTTACTTGATGGAGCCTTCCGTGAAGATCGGCTTATCCGATGCGATGCCGGGTTATTGGGCGGATAAACGATGGTCCGGTCCGAATTCGGCTTCTGCCGATCTGCAAATTCCGGGAAGCGGCGGCCGCGATACGCTCGAATACGCCTTTGAAACGCGGGACGGCATCGAATATGTAGAAGCGGGCGGCAGCATCTACGTCGGAGAGGAAGCGGTCAAGCCGCTATATGCCGGCCCTAAGTCGGCGACGACGATTCAGGCGGACGGATATGCCAAGTGGTTTGCGATAACGGATACGACCGCAGGCAAAACGTTAAAGGTGAAGCTGCCTGCGGGTGGCGGCTTCGCCGTCTACGACGAGGCGGGCACGCTGGTCGCTTTCTCCGTTATCGGAGACAACGGCAAAGTCGTACTGCCGGAGAGCGGTACGATCGTCTTCGCAGGCGAGGCGGGAACGCGTTTTGAAATTTCGCTGAACTAATCTATATTTATTCATAAACGAAGAAGCGGCAGCCCGGGACTTTTTGACGAGTCCTTGGCTGCCGCTTTCATTAGATCAGCATGAATCCGGATTTCGTACATTCGTCATATCGGCATTTACTCTTTCTCAATGATACATAGAACTTTTTTCCTTTTTTTTATGGAAAATCCGCTTTTAACTTCCAGTTAACAAATATTTAACCCAAATCTAGTAGTTTATTACAATCACACTCACTATAATAGAGTTCGGAAAGGAGGTGGAATAACATGGAATCTATGCTGCTTGAAATCGCAATGGTGCTTGGCGTAGGATCCGGTACGGCTTACCGCGTATTTCAGCTGATCATGGCCGGGGCTTCGACCTGGGCGATTATTTCGATGGTTCTTGCAGGAGGCGGCCTGATGGCAATCGGTATCGCCGCTCTCCGCTATGCCGTCAAGAGATGGGCTACGAAGAAACTGGAAGACGTTGCGGTTGCGTATTAATTTCGCTTCCAACATATGGAGGAGGGAGGGTTTACCATGGAACAACTTCTTATGGAGATTGTAGCTGCCACCGGCGTAAGCATGAATTATGCCTATTACATTATCCGCCTCGTTATGGCCGGAGCTTCGGTTTGGACGCTTGTAGCGGCGATTTTTGCCGGAGGCGGCGTCTTGGCCGTCGGGGCTTTGATTTTGCGCAACTACATTTTGAAAAAGCTGTCTGCGGACGCTGCATTCAAAATTATTGCTACTTATTAATCGGTTAGCGTCAACTTAGAAACGGTCGACGCCAACCTGCCAAGCTGCAATGGAGGAGGCCGGCGGCATCCGGCCTTCTCCGCACCTCTATTTTATCAAACCGTGAGGATGGGGTAAAGTTTGGAGAAATTCATGTCATTGATTCGTCTTCAGCATCTGCTTTACTTCCGTTGGTTTGTCAGCCAGTTCACCGAGTCGGCGAGCAGGCTGAACCATTTCCATGTCGTCCTGATTTTGCTGGGAGTTCCGCTTTTGGTTTCGTTTATCGGCTATTATCTGTTTCGGGCGATATTTCTGCTCGTCAGGTCCGGCGGCATTGAGCCCGCCTACGTGGATGCGGGTATCGCTTTTTCATTGATTTATTTGTTTCTCGGCATCGGCTTTGTCTTCGGATCGTACCGGGAAACGTATATCCGGGCATTCCACTCCAAAGATTGGGAGTTTATCCGTATTCATCACGGCCCCGGCCGGATCGCCGCCGTGCAGGCCGCGAAATTGTTCGATGTATACCTTTGGCATTTCGTATTTCCGTTCGTGCCGCTTGTCGTTTCGGCTTCGCTCGCATTTAACGGCGTCTTCCAAACGAAAATTCCCGCAGCGTGGTATACCTACGGCATCGTTATTCTGGCAGCCGGTTCGCTGGCGGTCAGAATGCTGGCCATGCTTCTTTCCCATCTGTACCGCCGCAGCGGGGAAAGGAGGAGAGGGGCTGCCGGGCTTGCGGTTTATTTTGCCAAAACGTTAGTCGTTGCCGTCGTCTGCTACGGCATAGTCAAATGGATGGCGGTCGGCTCATTCGCCGAGCTGCTGCCGATTCAGGCGAAAAGTTTATACGATTGGCTGCTTTTGCTGACTTGGCCTGCCATTCCGACCAATTGGCTGTTGTATGGCCGTGTTGTACCGTTCGTCTTCGCCGTCGTGGCTAGTTGGGCAGCCGTTATGCTGCTTCTGGTCCGGAACGAAGATCGGCTGCTGTCCATTCAGAACGAATTGCCCGAACGCATCCGGCGGACGAAACGGCGGTTTGCCGGGGCATTCGGAGGGACTAGCGCGGTCAGAAATTTGCTGCTGAAAGATTTGATCCTGCTATACCGGGACGTATACCGCGTCATGCCGCATATCCGCTCTTATGTGCTTGTGCTTATGGCTCTCGGGGGAATCGGGCTTGCAATCCGAG
Source organism: Paenibacillus thailandensis (assembly GCF_042685365.1). Taxonomy (NCBI): domain Bacteria; kingdom Bacillati; phylum Bacillota; class Bacilli; order Caryophanales; family Paenibacillaceae; genus Paenibacillus; species Paenibacillus thailandensis. The sequence continues at coordinate 6,956 of NZ_JBHUMY010000027.1, forward strand.
ACATCGGCTGGATTCAGTCGCCGGCTGTCTCGTTCTCCGCGCTGTTCGCCGCTCAGCTGTTTCTGGCATCGTTCGCCAGCGATCTGGTCGCCCGTGTCACGAGCGTGGACGCGGAAGGGATGATGATGTCGGTGCTGCTGACACATCTTAGAAGCGCCCGCAAAATATTGCTGTCGAAATTTATCCTCCACTTTTGTTTGATAACGGCGCTGGTGTCGGCTTCCACGATCCTATTGGCTCTGGTTATGGGAGTTTCGCCGCTCATGTTTGCAACCGGCCTGCTCAGCATGATCCTTATCAACCTCGTATCCAGCATGGGGCTGGTCGTTTCCACCGGCATGTATCCGCGGTTTGACTGGGAGGACGAATCCAAAATCAACACTTCCGAGAAAGCCGGCTTGACGGAATCGCTCCTGATTCGGACATATGAGCTGGCCAACGTAACGGTGACAGGGACAAGCGGCGCGTTATTGTTCGGCAACCGGCTGGACGAAAGCGCGTTTTTCGCTGCGTCGCTGATCGGTTTGATCGCAACCAGCGCGATATGGCTCGCAGCCGGGGCATGGCTGCTTAACAAACCTTGGTGGAAGGGCTGGCGATTGTAATGAACGCGATTCGCGTGAATCAGATGACTTACCGGTACAAAGGCGAGGAACGTCCTGCCGTCGAACAGATCAGCTTTCATGTCGGCAGCGGCGAAATCGTCGGCCTTCTCGGTCATAACGGAGCGGGCAAAACGACCGTGCTCAAATGCATTGCGGGACTAATGCGGCCCGAGGAAGGGGAAGCGGAGATCGGGAGCGGTGCCGGGAAAGGTACGTCTGCGTCGCTTGGCTTTGTGCCTTCCGATTTTTATTTATATCCGCTGCTGACGGTAGAAGAAATAATCCGTTTTACCGCGAGCTTGCATCAATTGAACGACCGCGAGCTGACGGAGCGAATGAATGCGATGCTTGCCGCCTTTCAGCTCGAAGATAAGCGGCACGAGTTCATTAAGACGCTGTCGCACGGCATGAAACAGAAAGTCGCCTTGATTACCGGCGTCATTCATCATCCGCAAGCGCTTATTCTGGATGAACCGATGACGGGCTATGACGCCGTGTCGACAAGGGAGACGAAAAATTTTTTGATTCGCTACGCCAAGGAGCGCGGGGCCGGAATATTGCTGTCCTCTCACCGGATGGACGTCGTGGAGGACATATGTCATCGCGTTGTGCTGATCCACGGGGGAAAGACGGTGTTTGACGGTACGGCCTCGGATTTGAAGAAAGGCGCGGGCGATTCGAATACGCTGGAGGAAGCGCTTCTGCGCATGTCCGAGGAATCGGAGCCTGGGGAAAGCGGGGATGCGAAGTGATGTTTACGGTGAATATTTGGCGCGAATTCCGTTACTTGCTGCTTGCCGCGCTCTTGATGTACGGTGTTGCGGCCATAGCGGGCGCCGCGGTCGGCTCGTTCGAGCCGATGGAGAAATCGGCTGCGGAAATTCCCCGCGATCCGTTGTACTATATCGGGCATAACTCCCGCGCGAGCCTATTGTTCGTCTCCGGGCTGCTCACGATCGGGATGTCCAGCATATTCGCATTGTTCGCCAACGGTTTCATGATCGGCTTCTCGGTCGCCTCCAAAATGCAGGAAACGGCTTTCGCCGCGACGATGATGCACGTCGTTCCGCACGGCATATTCGAAGTTCCCGCCATGATCCTGGCGGGAGCCGTTGGCTTGTATCCGCTTCAGCTTATTATCCGGTATGCGAGGGGCATCAAGCCTGTCCGCATCGCATGGGTGCAGCTGGCTCAAAGCGTCGTGCTCATCGCTGCGCTGATTGCGGCGGCCGGCGTTGTCGAAGCGTGGATTACGCCGCACATTATTGAATCGATATTATCAGTCGGAGGTTAGGACAATGCTGCTCGCCGATTTTGTCAAAGTGATGGTCGCGCCTAGGCCTGTTATGGAAAGAAGGCTTCGCCAGGAACGGTTTTTTTCGATGATCTTGCTGCTTAGCTTGCTTTCGGCCGTGCTTGCGGTCACGTCGGTTTCCTTCTTCCGGGCGGAAGACATGAGCCGGGTGGCCGGCATCGAAATCAATCAGGACACCTACGAAGCGTACAAAATCTTTTTGCTGTTCGGAACTGCGTTCATGTCCGTGTTTTCGCCGGTCGTGTTCATCCTGCTGAACAGTTTGTTTAACAAGCTTATGCTTTTTATATTCCGCGTTTCCATCCCGCTGCGCCGGCTGTTTATACTCGGCATTCTCGCCTACGTCCCGATGCTGATGGATACCGTCCTGCGCATCGTGATTCAATTGTTTATCCAAAGGCCGCTTACGGAATCGCCGGCGAATTTGTTTGCCTTTCTGGTCGAATCGGATTCGCAGCTTGGCAAAACGTTGTCCGTCTTTACCGTCTTTGGCGTTTGGAGCATGGCGCTTTACGCGGTCGGCGTCTACATGCTCGCTCCGGAACGGGCGCGCGTACGCAGCGTTGCGGTCGTTGTCGTGACCTGGCTGATCGCGACGATCGTTTCGGGTTTAATTAACGGTCTCCCGGGCCCGCTAAGCTCTTGAACCGATATGCGCAATTCGAGCAGCAAGGGGAGAAACGAATGAAAAAAGCCGTCATCATCGCCGCGGTGTTAATCGCTGCCGTTATCGTGGGGGCGAACATATGGAAAATGAGCCGAAACGATATCCAGCCTGCCGAGTCGACCGCGATACAAACGTGGCGGGTAAGCAAGCAGGAGCTGAAACGGTCGGTTATTGCCTCGGGCATAGCCGTTCCGGCCGAAGAAGAGAAAATATATTTGGACGGCACGTTGGGGCAGGTCGAACGGCTGCTGGTCACGCCGGGCCAGCAGGTGAAGCCCGGAACCCCGCTATTGCGTTACCGGGCCGACGATATCGCAAAGCAGCTCGAAGAGCTGGAAATCGCCCGCAAAAGGCTGGATCTTGAGCTGGAAGAGCTCCGTCATGAAAAGGATCAGCTGATGGCGAATTTCCGGGAGCAGGCGGCTTCGCTTGAGGCGGGAGCGGATCCCTCCGAAGCGGCCAAGGCCACCGCCCTGAAGAAGCAAGATTTGGAGCGGCAGGAGCAGTCGCTTTTGCTGGATTACGAAGCGAACCGAAACGAGATCGCCAGCCTCGAAGCGAAGCGGTCGCAAATGATCGTCGCAAGCCGGATCGGCGGTACCGTGCAGAAAGTGGCCGCCAATCCGAACGAAGCGGGGGAAAGTCCGCTCGTTCATATCGTATCCGACCGAAATTACCTCGTTCAAGGCGCGATCTCCGAGTTTGATTATGTGCTCGTTAAACCCGGAATGCAGGTTGAAGTCAAGCCGAAGGCGATGGACGGCATTTCATGGAAAGGGATCGTCCGCAGCGTCGATTCGATCCCGGAAGGCGCCGATCTAGCCGGATCCAGTCTGACGGACAACGAACAAGCGGTCACGTTGTATCCGTTTACGGTGGAGCTGACGGAAAAAAGCGAAGAATTGAAGTACGGCTACCATGTTTACATCGATATCGAAGTCGAATCGGGCGGCAACCGGCTTGTCGTTCCCCATCAAGCCGTGATGGAGGAAGACGGGAAACGATATGTGTACGCCGTTGAACAAGGCTTGCTCCGGAAGCGGGAAGTCGTTGTCGGCGATTCGAACGACAGCTGGAAGGAAATTGTAAGCGGGTTATCCGAAGGCGATACGATTGCCGCACATGCTGCGCCCGACCTGAAAGATGGAATGCCTGTTCGAGCCGAGGAGGAGTCTTGATGGTTTGGGAAAGCATCAAAATCGCCGTTTTCTCGATTTACGCCCATGGACTGAGGTCCGTTCTGACGATGGTCGGCATTGTCATCGGGGTCGCCTCGGTCATTACGATCGTTGCGATCGGGCAAGGCGGGGAAGCGGCGCTGAAATCGAATTTTACCGGCTCCGGAAACGATACGGTCGATATCGAGTTTCAATACGACGAGGACTACGATTTTGGATCGGATCTGTCGGCCGTTCCTATTTTTACGGAAAGCGACCTGCTCCTATTGAGCAAAATTCCCGAAATCAAGCAAGTTATGGCGACAGCCCAAAGCTCCGCGGAAGCCCGCTTCCGCAATGAAACGTTAAACGTCCAGGTCATCGGGATCGACGAGGGTTATTTCGACGTTTATCCGCATACGGTTCAATTAGGCAGGCTGCTTGACGAAGCGGATATCGGGCAAGGACGCAAAGTCGCCGTCGTCAATCCCGACATGGCGGAGGAATTGTTTCAGAGCGAAGAAGCGGTCGGCGAATATGTCGAAATCGAAGGGGTCCCGTTCAAGGTGATTGGCGTGGCGGAAGAAACGAACAACAGCATTTTCCGGCTCGGGATGAGTACGATGCTCGTTCCCCGTTCGGTATGGCCGCTCTTGTACGGGGACGATGAAATCAGCACGTTGACCGTACAGGCGGCGGGTCCGGAAAGCTTGGAGACGGCCGGACAGAAGGCCGTCGACTTGCTGAACGGGCTGAAGCAGGACAGACCGCAGCTGCAAGGCGAATATTTCATTTTCAATCTCGAGCAAATCCAAAAATCGCTGTCGACGATCTCCCGCATCATGACGTCCATTATTGGCGGAATCGCCGGCATTTCCTTGTTCGTCGGCGGCATCGGAGTCATGAACATTATGCTCGTTTCCGTAACGGAACGGACGAAAGAGATCGGCATCCGGAAGGCGCTTGGCGCAACGCGCGGGGAAATTTTGACGCAATTTCTGATCGAAGCCGCGCTGTTGACGACGATCGGCGGCGTTGCCGGCATTATGCTCGGGTACGGCGGCTCGTATCTGGCAAGCGTACTGACCAAATGGCCGCCGGTTATGTCCTGGCAGGTCATCGTCGGCGGCGTGCTGTTCTCCATGCTGATCGGGATCGTATTCGGCATTCTGCCGGCGAACCGGGCGGCCAAGCTGATGCCGATTGAAGCGCTGCGCTACGATTGAGCCTCGGGGGGAGTGACGGGAAGATGAGCGTCGTCGTTGAGCTTCAAGACGTTAACAAAGTTTATGCCGGCGGCGAAGAGCTGCACGTGCTGAAAAATATTCGACTAGCTGTAAAGCAAGGCGAGTTTATCGCAATCGTCGGGCCGAGCGGATCCGGCAAATCGACGCTGATGAATATGATCGGGATGCTCGATACGCCGACTTCCGGAACCTACCGGTTCGAGGGCGTAGACGTCGGCGAGCTGTCCGACCACAGGATGGCCAAGATGAGAAGCCGCAAGATCGGCTTCGTCTTCCAGCAGTTTAATCTGCTGCCCAGGCTGACCGCGCTGGAAAATGTAGAGGTTCCGATGATCTATGCCGGTCTCTCCAGAAAAGAGAGGCGCGAACGGGCGAAGCGTCTGCTTGAGGAGCTGGGCCTCGGGGAGCGGACCGGGCATCGCCCGGGCAAGCTGTCCGGCGGCCAGCAGCAGCGCGTCGCGATCGCGCGCGCTCTGGCTAACGAGCCGTCGCTAATTTTGGCGGATGAACCGACCGGCGCGCTGGATACCGCCACCGGTCTTGAAGTGCTGCAAATATTGCTGCGGTTAAACGATCAAGGACACACGGTCGTTCTTATTACCCACGATCCGGGTATCGCCGCCAACGCCAAGCGGGTCATCACGATGAAAGACGGGGAGATCGTACGGGACGAAACGAATGACCTGCGTCTGTAGCGAAGAAGGTTTATATCGAATGGTTAATATATCTAGATTTACATCATTTTGATATAATCATATATATCCTGCATGCCATCAGGTGCAGAGTGAGCGCGGGATGAAGCCGGCGCCAGTTCTGGATCTGCAGGGTTCAGCTTCGGCTTGCACATTGCGGTTGTACCTTTTGTTGAATCGGAATTCGAACGGGAGAGGCGGTGGTCGCTACATGCAACCCTCCATTTTGCGGCTCGATTTAAGGCCGGTGCGGCGCTCCCGGTTCCGTCTGGCTGTTGGGAAATGCTGGTTTAGAATGCGCAGGTATGCCCAGTGGCTGACGAGCGATATGAAGCTTGCCGGGCAAAGGCAGACAAGCTCGCTGGCTCATCCGGTATTTTCCCATTCCGCGCCGCTTTACCGTAAGCTTTGCGACGTAGATATGCGGCTGCAAACGAACAAGGTCGTCAATTTGAGGCTGGCGGCAAGCCGGTTGGACGGGCTTCTGCTGCGGCCGGGAGAGACCTTCTCCTATTGGCGGACTATCGGCAAACCTACCTCGAGAAAAGGTTATGTCGAAGGAATGGTGCTATTTTACGGAACATATCGGACCGGCGTTGGCGGCGGCTAATGCCAGCTCTCGAATTTGATTTATTGGATGACTTTGCATACGCCTCTTAAAGTAACGGAGAGGCATCGGCACAGCTACGACGTCTTTCCCGACGCCAACCGGACGCAGCCGTTTGGAAGCGGAGCGACTTGCGCCTATAATTATTTGGACCTTCAGATTTATAACCCGAGGGAGGTAACCTATCAGCTTCGGGTCCGCGTGGAGGAAGAACGGCTTGCTGGGGAATGGCGTGCGGACGCCCCGTCTATATACAACTACGAAGTTTACGAGAAGGATCACCGGATTGTGCTTCTGCCTTGGGGAGGGTATCTGCGAAGCAACTCGATCTACAGAAAGAAGCTGAACGCGGAAGGGAAAGTCGTGGAAGACGAACTCGTTACGAGCAACGATGCGCTGATGATGTATGCTCCGCTACTGGCTTCGCATTCGGAATCGGCCGGCCGCGACTTGGAACAATAAATGAAACCGGACAATGAGCTGCCGCGTATGAGAAACCATTAATGAAGAATAATGGAAAAAGCGAAGCACAACCTTGTACAGCCGTTTCTTGGTTAGAGATGAGCCGAAGGTTATGCTTCGTCAAATTACTTGGGAGGAATATACAATGATCATTACGACAACGCCGACGATTGAAGGGCATCCGATTCAGGAGTATACGGGGATCGTAACGGGAGAAGCGATTATGGGCGCGAACGTCGTCCGCGATTTCTTCGCATCGATCACCGACATCGTTGGGGGGCGCTCCAGCGCGTACGAAAGCAAGCTGAAGGAAGCCCGCGACGTAGCGGTGGACGAGATGAAGGAACAGGCGAGAAGAATGGGCGCGAACGCGATCGTCTCCATCGACATCGACTACGAGGTCATTCGCGAAGGCATGCTGATGGTCGCGGTGAGCGGCACGGCGGTGCGGATTTAGCCGGGTAACGCTAACTGGACACGGCAAGCGGCGAAGGATACAATGAGGTTGAAGCCGGACTTGTTAACGTAAAGAGGAGCTGAACAAATCATGTATCCGGAAATTACGACGGATGAATTGCAACAAAAACTCGAGCGCGGCGAAAAGCTGAACTTGGTGGACGTCCGCGAGCAAGACGAATGGGAAGCTGGCCACATCGCGCAAGCGAGGCTGATTCCGCTTTCGGAGATTCAGGATCGGATTGACGATTTCTCCCGGGACGGCGAGGAAACGTTCATTATTTGCAGAAGCGGCGGAAGAAGCGCCAGAGCTTGCGAGTTTTTGCAGGCGAACGGGCTTTCCGTCGTCAACGTAAAGGGCGGCATGCTCGCCTGGGAAGGCGAAGTTGAAGAAGGGCTGTAGCTTGTGGAATAACATGAGGGCGCTGGACCTTGGATAACGGTCCGGCGTCTTTTTTTTGCCGATCGGACGATGGATTCGACCGGCCGTTTTTGATGCGGCGATTCATGAAACGGCTTGACGCCCGCATATAGATTACAGCGGGGACATGTCGGCTAACGCGCCGCCGGCGGCGGCTGCCGCCGGAGCTGGCCCCGAACAGGTGACGGAAAGCGGGTGTAATACGTGAGTCGACCGGTATCGGCGGATTTTATCGTGCAAGGGATGAGCTGCACGGCTTGTGCGGCCCGAATAGAGAAATCGGTAGGCAAGATGGCGGGCGTCCGTTCCGTGGCGGTCAATTTTCCGTCGCGTATCGCTTGGGTGCAATACGACCCGGACGCCGTCGACGAGGCCCAGATCGAAAGGCGCATCGGGCAATTGGGCTTTACGGCCGCGTCGCCGGAGAAGGCGGAGGAAAGCTTGGCCAAGGAAAAAAGACAGCTGCTTGCGCGGCTCATTGTTTCCGTTATCCTGACGCTGCCGCTGCTCGCCTCGATGCTGCAGCACTGGTCGTTGCCGGGCGCTGCCGCGCTTCCGCCGCTGCTGTTCAATCCCTGGCTGCAGCTGGCGCTTGCTTCGGCCGTTCAGTTCGGAGTCGGGCTGCCGTTCTATTTCGGCGCTTATCATGCGCTGCGGGAACGTACGGCCAATATGGATGTGCTCGTGGCGATCGGGACTTCGGCCGCTTATTTGTACAGTCATTATACGGTGTTTCAAACGTTGGAGCCGCCTGTAGGGCCGTCCGTCGGCCATGCGCTTCCGCTCTACTTCGAGACGAGCGCGGTCGTCATTACGGCGGTGCTGCTAGGCAAATATATCGAAGCTGCGGCCTCGGAACGGACGCGGCGGGAGGCGGGAGGCTACGGCAGGCTCGCAAGCCGATCCGTAACCGTCGAGCGGGCCGGCGCTTTGCGGCAGATCCCGATCGGCGAGGTTCGGGCCGGAGACGTGGTGATCGTCGAGCCGGACGGCATGATTCCCGTGGACGGCGTGATCGCCAAGGGTGAATCCGAGGTGAACGAATCGCTGCTGACCGGGGAAAGCTTGCCGCAAACGAAGCTTCCGGGCGATGAGGTATGGGCGGGGACGCAAAACGGGACCGGGAAGCTTCGCGTGCGGACGACCGCGGCGAACCGCGATACGCTGCTGCATCGGATCGGCGAGCTCGTGATGCAAGCCCAGCGTTCCAAATCGGCCATTCAACGGCATGTTGACGCCGCTGCCGGCATTTTTGTTCCGGTTATGCTGCTGTTCTCGGCCGTTACTTTCATCGTCTGGTTCGCCTTCGCGGAGCCGGGCGATTGGCGGCAGGCGTTCAGCTGCGCGGTGGCGGTCATGCTCGCCGCTTGCCCTTGCGCGCTTGGCCTTGCGACGCCGATCTCCCTCGTCGTCGCGTCGGGGACGCTTGCCGGCCGCGGCATCGTCGTTAAGGAGGCCGGCGCGCTGGAGCGGATGGCCGGGCTGGACACGCTTGTCCTCGACAAAACCGGCACGCTTACGGAAGGCAAGCCGCGCGTCACCGGCATTTATGCCGAGCATGGAAGCAAGACGGGCGTGCTTCGGATCGCGGCCGCGGCCGAAGCCGGATCGGATCATCCGCTGGCGAAGGCGATACGGGAGGAAGCGGTCCGGCTCGGTTTGGCCGCACAGGCAGGGGAACAAGCCGTCTATACGCCGGGTAAAGGCATGGTAGCGTCGTTCGGCGGCAAAAAGATCGGCGTTGGCAACCGGAAGCTGGCGGCCGATAAAGAATGGCGGATGAGCCGAATGGCGGAAGCCTACGCCTTGGAGAGGGAAGCGGCCGGCGAAACGGTGCTTTTGGTCATGGAAGGAGGCGTTGTCGCCGGGGCCGTCGCTTTCGCCGACACGGTCAGACCCCATGCGGGCGAGGCCGTCGGCCGGCTGCGCAAGCTGGGCGTAAAGGTGCTGCTCGCGACAGGCGATCATGCCGCAGCAGCCGGGGCGGCTGCGAAAGAGGCCGGAGTGTCGGAAACGTACGCTTCGATGCTGCCGGAAGGAAAGCTGGAGCTCGTCCGCACGCTTCAGCGGGAAGGGCGGCGGGTCGGCATGGCGGGGGACGGATGGAACGACGCCCCCGCCCTTGCCGCTGCGGACGTCGGCATCGCCATGGGGGACGGTACGGACGCGGCGTTGACGGCCGGGCATATGACGCTGCTGCAGCCGCGGCTTAAAGCGATTCCGGAAGCGGTGCGGATCAGCCGCAGAACGCTGCGCAACGTCCGCCAGAACCTGACTTTCGCATTTATTTATAACGCTCTTATTGTGCCTTTCGCCGCTTGCGGCATGCTGGAGCCTTGGATGGCCGGGACGGCCATGGCGCTCAGCTCGGTCTCCGTCGTGGCCAACGCGCTCCGGCTGAAGGCTCAATTGCAGCGGGAAGGGCGTGGGAGTGCGTGACGATGCAGCAATGGGGGCTCATCGCCGTAACGGGGCTGCTCAGCGCTCCGCATTGCATCGGGATGTGCGGGGGGATCGTGACGGCAGTATCGCTTCAAGCGAGCCTGCCATCGTTTAAAGTGACGCTGCTGTACAACGGCGGTCGGATTATATCTTACGCGCTTCTGGGAGCGCTTATGGGAGCGGCCGGCTCTTTCGTCGATCTGGCCGGCAAGCTCGCCGGCCTGCAAGGGATCGCCTCGATCATCGGCGGGGTGATGCTGTTATTATGGCTATGGCGCAAAATTCAATTGCCGTTTCTGAACCGGGTATCCGCGGTTCTGCACAAAAGGCTTGCCGCGTCCGGCGGTCTTGGCGCGGAGAAGGAGCCGCTGCGAATCGGGTTAACCGGCGTCGCGTTTGGCTTCCTGCCTTGCGGGCTGACCTACGCCATGCAGATGAACGCAGCCGCGACCGGCTCGGCGCCGGAAGGAGCGGCGGTGATGGCGATTTTCGGCCTGGCGACCTTTCCTTCCTTGGCCCTTGCCGGCTGGATCGCCAAAGCCGCCGACCGGAGATGGCGCCGCTTTATGCGCAAAGCGGGTACGGCTGCGGCGGCCATCGTGGGGCTGCTGTCCATCATGCGCGGCCTGGAAGCGAACGGCATCGTGCCGGGCATAACGCCGTGGCTGTGGTGAAGGAGGCGGAAATGACGAAGGATGGGGAGAGGATTGCCTTCCTCGGGCTCCGGTTACCGTTTGACGGTAAAGCCGTAGCTGAACGTCACCGTTTTGCCTTCCGCTTCGGCGGTGAGCTCGGCTTTCCATTTCCCGGGCATGACGGGAACGAACTCCCCGGCATATACGCCGGGTGTCTTTTCCGTCAAGACGCTCTCGGGAAGGGGATGATGCATGGCGGGCATATCGGCGGTCATCGTCAGGGTAGCTCCCGATACCGGCAGGCCGTCCGGGCCGCGAACGGCAACGGATAACGCAGCGGTCTCCAAGGCTTGCAGCGAGGATTCTTCCATTTCGATTCGGATCTCCCAGCCGTCCGACTTGACGACCGCCGGGGAGGCCGCTTCCGCCGCTTTCTCCGCCTTCGTGCCGCCTTGGCCGAAGCTGTCCGCCGCCAGCAAAGCGACAGCAAGCGCCGCTGTAAGGAAAGTCATGAGTAGCGTAACGTTTTTGATGGAAACGGCCGCTTTCATCGGCTTCTTGCACCGCCTCTCATTGTTGATGGATGGACCGTGACATTGTTACCTATGCGGCATGCGGCGGAAGAAGAACGGAAATTCATGGGGAGCGGGCCCTCGGATGGGGGTAGACAAGGCGCGCGGGCGGGTGGTATAGTACAAAGGAACTTTATGCCTGTCTCTTTCGAAGAGAACGGCTCATAGTGCTTGAAGGGAGCATACGGGTGCCGCCGCTGTCGCCTAAGCGAAGCCGCGGCTTAAAAGGGAAGTCCGGTGAAAATCCGGCACGGACCCGCCACTGTAAGGAGAATCGGACCGGTCGGTCCGGGCAAGCCGGCACAATGCCACTGTACGATGCGTATGGGAAGGCGCCGCGTTTGCATGCTCCAAGTCAGGATACCTGCCTGTACGCTTTGAAGAACACTGATCCTACGCGGACTTAGGAAGGTGTTGGAACCGTAAAGGCGCAGGCATCCGTATGCGGCTGCTTGGCTTTCGGCATTTCCGACACTTATGGTCGGAAATGCTTTTTTATTTTTCAGAAAGCATAAATGAAAGAAGAGGAGCGGGGGATTGCGAAATGAGAAACAAAATGAGAAACAGCTGGCTGCGGGCGCTTTCGCTGACGGCGCTGGCCCTGCTGCTTGCGCTTGCGGTGGCGGCGTGCGGCGGGCAAAAGAACGAAGGCGCTTCGGGCGCGACGCCGGCGGCAACGGATTCAAGCCCGGAGAGCAGCGCGGCTCCGTCCGCCGAGTCGGGCGCTACGGTGTATCCGCTGACAGTCAAGGACGATACGGGAGCAGAACTGACGTTCGAACGCGCGCCCGAGAAGGTCGTGACGCTCGTTCCGAGCGAAACCGAAATTATATTTGCCATCGGAGCGGGGGACCAAGTCGCCGGCGTCGACGAGAACAGCAATTATCCGGCGGAAGCGGCGGACAAGCCGAAGGTCGGCGATATGAACACGAATATCGAAGCGGTTGCCGGACTTAATCCGGATCTTGTGCTCGCTTCCGCGTCGATGAACGCGGAGGCGGTCGAGAAGCTGCGCTCTTTGGGCATCGCGGTATACGCTTCCGACCCGACAACGTACGACGCCGTCGTGGAGAAAATAAAGGTCGTCGGCGAAATCATGAATAGGCAGGCGCAGGCGGCGGAGGTCGCGAAACATATGGTTCAGGTAAAACGTGAAGTGACCGAAAAAGTGAAGTCGGCCGAGCCGGTTCCGACGTATCTCGAGTTTTCCGAAGGCTGGACGGTCGGCAAAGGCGAATTTCTGGACGAGCTGCTGACGCTCGCGGGCGGCGCGAACGTCGCCGGCGATCAGACCGGCTGGTTCGAGGTGGATGCCGAGGCGGTCGTCAAAGCGAATCCGGCCGTTATCGTATACCCGGATATCGCGGGCGTAGACCCGAACCCGATCGCCGCCGCAATTGCAAGCCGTCCGGGCTGGGACGTGATCGACGCCGTCAAAAACAACCGCGTCATCGAAGTTTCGCAGGACCCGCTTGTCCGCGTGGGCCCTCGACTGGCAGACGGCCTGCTGGAGCTGGCGAAAGCCATTCATCCGGACTTATTCCAATAATATGAGGGCAAAACTATTCGGCTACGGAGGAGCGGGCTTGCTCCTTCTGGCCGTTTCTGTCGTTGTCAGCCTTTCGATCGGCAGCGCGGGCCTGTCGGTCGGCGACGTCTGGGGCATCCTTCTTCACCGGATTCCGGGAATGGATCCGGCATCGGGACGATGGAGCGAGGGCGAGATTGCCATCGTAACGCAAGTGCGTTTGTCGAGGGTGCTGCTTGCGGTGTTGGTCGGCGGCTGCCTATCCCTCGCGGGGGCGGGATTCCAGGGCGTGCTTCGCAACCCGCTCGCCGATCCTTATACGCTTGGCGTCGCTTCGGGCAGCTCGGTCGGCGCGGCTTTCCTCATCTTGTTCGGCTTGCAGGCCGTTGCGGGCTTATGGACGATCCCCGTCGTCGCTTTCCTGACCGGGATCGCCACGCTGTTTGGGGTCTTATGGCTGTCCCGCAGCCAAGGCGGAGGCCGGCAGCTGGAGACGCTGGTGCTGTCCGGCGTCATCGTCCAGTCGTTTTTCGGCGCGTTCGTATCGCTGATGGTATCGATGTCGCAAGGCGTCGTCAACCAAATTATGTTCTGGCTGATGGGCTCCCTCGCGATGCGCAGCTGGGAGCATGTGTACATGCTCGTACCTTTTCTCGCGATCGGGCTGCCTCTCCTGTTTGCGTACAGCCAGCCGCTTAACCAGCTTATATTGGGCGAAGGGCACGCGGCCCATATGGGCGTAGAGGTCGAGCGGACGAAGCTCGTCGTTCTGATCGGCTCGACGCTGCTGACGGCCGCGGCCGTGTCCGTCTCCGGCGTAATCGGGTTCGTCGGGCTCGTCGTGCCGCACCTGGTCCGACTGTTGACCGGGCCGGATTACCGGCTTATTATCCCGTTGTCGGCGATCGGCGGAGGCATTTTCGTCCTGTGGGCCGATACGCTGGCCCGTACGGCGCTTAGCCCGAAGGAATTGCCGCTTGGCGTCGTGACCGCTTTGATCGGCGCACCGTTTTTTGCCTATTTTTTGCGTCTGCGCAAGAGAGAGGGGAGAGCTGCGGATGGCGTTGTTTGAAGCGCGGGACGTCGTAAAGGAAGTCCATCGCCGAACCGTGCTGAACGGGATTTCTTTTTCCTTCCAAGCGGGTCGGCTGTATGGTATTATCGGTCCGAACGGAGCCGGGAAGTCGACGCTCCTGAAGCTGTTGTCGGGCGTGAGCTCGCCGGACGGCGGGCAATTGCTGATGGAAGGCGAGCCGGTTGGCGGCATACCGCGCAAGCGGCTGGCGAGGAGATTGGCCGTCCTGCAGCAAGGCGGCCTTCCGCCTGCCGGTTTTACGGTTAGAGAAGCGGTCGCGATGGGGCGCTACCCTTACCAGAACTGGCTCGGGGACGAACGGGAGGATGCGGGGCCGATGATCGAGGAAGCTCTTCGCGCGATGGGCCTTGCCGATCTCCAGCACCGGCCTCTCGATCGGCTAAGCGGCGGCGAGCGGCAAAGAGCGGCGCTGGCGAAGGTGTTCGTTCAGGAAACCGGCGTCATCCTGCTTGACGAGCCGACGACGCATCTCGATATCGGCTACCAGGTCCAACTGATGGATACGGTTCGGAGCTGGCAGAAGGAAAAGGGACTGTCGGTGATTGCCGTCCTGCACGAGCTGAATTTGGCCGCCATGTATTGCGACGAGCTGCTCCTGCTTCATCAAGGCCGCATTGCGGCTTTCGGGCCGCCGGAGCAGGTATTGACCGCCGGGATTATTCGGGACGTATACGGTACGGAAGCGATAGTCGTTCGGCATCCGCGCGGCAAAGCGCCGCAAATGATGCTCGTGCCGGGGAGCTTGCTGCCGTGAAGGCAGAATGAAACGCCATGGAGCCTAAGGTTGCAAATAAAGGAGAAGCAGAAACATGGTATCGAATCAATGTATTCAACTCGGTCAAGCGATTGGCCGAATCCGGCCCTTTAACGAAAAAATGGCGAGTTTGGCCGATCGGCATTCGGACCGCTTGACCAAGCCGCCGGGCAGCCTTGGAAAGCTGGAGCGAATGGCCCGTCAGCTCGCCGGAGCGACCGGAGAGATGTGGCCGGATCTGTCGCGCAAGGCGGTTATCGTCATGGCGGCCGACCACGGCGTCTGCGCGGAGGGAGTCAGCGCGTTCCCGCAGGAAGTGACGGGGCAGATGGTCGTCAACTTTTTGAAAGGCGGGGCCGCCGTTAACGTGCTTGCCCGGCAAGCGGGAGCGGACGTTTATTGCGTGGACGTCGGCATGAAGGACGACGTTCGGGAAGAGGGGCTGATCCGGCGGAACGTAAAGCGCGGGACGGACAATATCGCGGCCGGGCCGGCCATGGATCGCGAAGAAGCGATCGCGGCCGTCATGGCGGGCGTTGCGCTTGTTGACGAGCTGGCTCAGCAAGGCTACCGGCTGTTTGCGACAGGCGAGATGGGCATCGGCAATACGACGGCCAGCGCGGCGGTCGTGTCCGTTCTGACGGGCTTGCCGCCGGAAACGACGGTAGGCCGGGGCACCGGGATCGACGACGCGGGAAGAGTCCGCAAGGTTGAAGTCGTCGAAAGGGCGATTGCGGTCAACCGGCCTGACCCGACGGACGCTTTTGACGTCCTCGCCAAGGTCGGGGGCCTTGAAATCGCCGGACTGGCCGGCGTTATAATCGGCGCCGCCGCCAATGGCTGCCCGGTCGTGCTGGACGGCTATATTTCAAGCGCCGCAGCTCTAATTGCGAAGCAAGTTACGGAGATGACGCTTCCCTTTATGTTCGCGTCGCATTTGTCGCAGGAACAAGGCCACGCCAAGCTGCTGGAGGCGCTGGGGCTTTCTCCGCTTCTGCATCTCGATATGAGGCTCGGCGAAGGGACGGGCGCCGTTCTTTGTTTTTCGCTTATCGATGCTTCGCTGCGTCTCATGCAGGAAATGGCGACCTTCGAGTCCGCCGGCGTTTCCCGCAAATAGGAAGAAGGAGGGGCCTTGCGATGGCGGTACTTGTAACGGGCGGCGCCCGCAGCGGCAAAAGCTCCTTTGCCGAAGCGTACGCGGAGCGCAGCGGGGATAGCGGCATTTATGTGGCAACCTCGCGGATTTGGGATGAAGAAATGGCGGAGCGGGTCGCGAACCACCGGCTGGACCGTGAACGTTCGGGCTTTCCTTGGCGCACGGTCGAGGAGCCGCTTGACCTGGCAGGCGTCTTGGCTGGCATTAAGGGAGAGCTTGACCGTCATCTTCGGTCAGACGAGGCTCGGCCCCCCGTCGTTCTGATCGATTGCTTGACGTTATGGCTGTCGAATTGGATGTTCAAGCTGGAGGAAGACGGGCTTCCGGACAAGCGGCTGAACGAAGAATACCGAAAGCTGGCGGAAGCGGTCGAGGGTTATCCGTATCCGCTTCTATTGGTTACGAACGAAGTAGGCGGCGGCGTCGTGCCGGCATATCCGCTCGGCCGCCGGTTCCGCGACGAAGCGGGAAGGCTTAACCGGCTGATGGCGCAGCTTTGCGACCGCGTCTTTCTGGTCACGGCGGGTATCCCGGTCGAATTGAAATCGATCGCTTTCAAATGGGAGAATTTATGATTTTTTATTCGCTGCAAGAAATGTTGCTGATTATAGCCGCGGCTATCGCCATCGATTGGATCGTCGGCGATCCGAAATGGCCGACCCATCCCGTTATATGGATTGGTCGGCTTATTCGCCGTTTGGAGCGGCGGCTGCGCCCGGAAGGGACGGCGGAAACGGAAGGGCGGGCAAGGCGCGCGGGCGTCCTTCTGACGCTTATTACGCTCGCCGCGTCGTTCTCGGCTGCGTGGGCGGTAACGGCGCTCTGCGCGTGGGTTCATCCTTGGCTCGGTTACGCCGCCAGCGCCTGGCTCGTATCGACGACGATCGCCGTGAAAGGACTGAAGGACGCGGCCATGCTGGTGTATAAGCCGTTAACCCAAGGCAAGCTGGAGGAAGCGAGAACTTATGCGGGCCATATTGTCGGACGGGATACGGACCGTTTGACGGAGGGAGAAGCGGCCAGGGCGGCGATCGAGACGGTTGCCGAAAATACGGTCGACGCTTTGGTGTCGCCGCTCGTCTTCGCGCTCCTTGGCGCAGCGCCGCTTGCGATGCTGTACCGGGCCGCCAATACGCTTGATTCGATGGTCGGCTACCGGAACGAAACCTATCTTCATTTCGGCTGGTGTTCGGCCAGGACGGACGACGCGCTGAATTATGTTCCGGCGCGGCTTGCCGGTCTGCTCATGGTTGTATCGGCGGCGCTGCTTCCGCGCATGTCTCCTGTTGGGGCGTTACGGGCCGTCCTTCGTTTCGCACGCAAGCATCCAAGCCCGAACAGCGGCATTCCGGAGTCGGCAGCAGCCGGCGCGATGGGCATCGAGCTTGGCGGGCTTAATTATTATTTCGGCCGGCCGAGCGAGCGGGCGCGTATGGGCTGGCCGAAGCGGCCGATTGCCCCGGCGCATATTCTCGGGGCGATTCGGCTGCTGTATGCGGTAAGCGTATGCTTATGGGGAGGGGCGTTGATCGGATGGCTAATCGTAACGTGAAGGGACATGTGCAGTCGCTGATCGCGGCCGTCCAGTTTTTAACGCGCATCCCCGTGCCTTTGACGGTTCCTTTCGAGGAACGGACGTTGGCGCGCAGCGTCATTTATTTTCCCGCGGCCGGAGCGTTGATCGGGATTGTATCGGCATGCGGGCTCGGATTGTTCGCTTGGCTGCTGCCGCCGCTCGCTGCCGCGGTTGTTGCGCTTGCCTTGTGGATCGCGTTAAGCGGCGGCCTGCATGTGGACGGCTGGATGGATACGGCGGACGGCGTGCTCAGCCATCGCTCCCGCGAGCGCATGCTCGAAATTATGAAGGACAGCCGGGTCGGCGCAATGGGAGTCATAGCGGGCGTATTGCTGCTCCTGTTCAAATTCGCTTTGCTGGCGGAGCTTGCGGAAGCCGTTCCGTCGCGGCCTTCCATGCTTGTCTGGCTCGTCGTCTGCCCGATTTGGAGCCGCTGGTGGATGGGCGCAGCGATCGCGCTTTATCCGAACGCGAGGCAAGGACAAGGCATGGGCGCTATGTTCCATGGCGTTCGGTGGCGGCATCCGGCTGCGGCTTTCGCGGCGGCGTTTCTTCTCACGGCTGCGGCTTTGAATGCAGTCGGATATTCGCTGCCGGAAGCGGCGGGCGCCGCCGCTTTATTCGCGGCGATTAGCGCCCTCACCGGACTGGCCGGCGCGTCATGGCTGGCGAGGAAGCTGGGCGGCTTGACGGGGGATACGTACGGCGCGCTGAACGAAGGGGTGGAGGTGGCGTTTCTGGCGGCGGTTATCGTCGTCTGGCGATTGATGGAGCAAGCTTAGCAGGGGTTAATAAGAGAGGAGTGTGCCTCATGCTGGAGCGTTACGGGCACGGGGGAGATTTGACAACGGCGGCCGAGGCGTACGGCCGCCAAGAAGACGAGTTCGTCGACTTCAGCTCGAACATGAATCCGCTTGGTCCGCCCGAAGCGGTTCGCCGGGAGCTGGTCCGATATGCGGAACGGATTGCGGCTTATCCCGATCCGGCCGTCAGAAGGCTGAGAGCGAAGCTGGCGGCCCGCTACGGCATAAGCGAGGAGGCGATCCTGGCCGGCAACGGCGCCGCCGAGCTGATCGACTTGGCCGTAAGGGCGTTTCGTCCCGGGACGGTGGCGCTGCCTATGCCGTCCTTCGGCGAATATGCGGACGCCGTACGAAAAGCCGGCGGGCGAATTATTCCGGTCCCGCTTCGGCCGGAGTCGGATTTTACGCTGGACGAGAGAGCTTTCGCCGAAGCGGAATCGGCAAGCTCGGCCGACATGCTGTTTATCGGCTCGCCGAATAATCCGACCGGCAGGCTTGCCGACCCTTCGCTTATTTTAAAGCTGGCGGAGCGTGGCGGCATCGTTATCGTCGACGAGGCGTTTATCGATTTCGTTCCCGATGAAGAACGATACACGTTAATCCGAGAAGCCGCCGTACGGCCGAATTTGTTCGTCATCCGTTCGATGACGAAGTTTTATGCCGTTCCCGGAATCCGGCTTGGATACATGGTGGGCTCTCCTGCGGGGCTTGACCGTTTGCGCGGGCTGCAAATTCCATGGAGCGTCAACTCGCTTGCGCAGCGGATCGGCGAAGCGGTGCTGGACGACGCGGCGTTCGCCGCGGAGACGCATCGCTGGCTGCAGCGGGAAAAGCCGCGGCTCGCCGGTAAACTGAAGCAGCTCGGGATGCATGTTTATCCGAGCGACGCCAATTATTTGCTTGCCCGTCTGCCGGAAGCGGAAGGGCTGACGGCGGCCAGCTTGCAGCGGGAAATGGGGCGGCGGGGCGTGCTTATACGCGACGCTTCCCGTTTTGACGGTCTGGACGGCCGCTACTGCCGGTTTGCCGTCAAGCTGCGGGAGCACAACGATAGGCTGGCGGCTGCGCTCGGAGAATGTTTGCGCCTTTTTCTCTAATATTTATCCTGAGCTTCGGCCTATAAGGTTGATATAGGAAACGCAGCTTTGGCTCATCGCTTAGAGACGGGCAAGCCATTCGTACGGACAAGCCATTCATTCTGACAAAGGAAGGACGTGCGCGCGGGATGAGCAGTTTAAATACGAGTGTCCCTCGAGGAAAAACGATCATGGTGCAAGGAACGGCGTCCGATGTCGGCAAAAGCATTATTACCGCGGCGTTGTGCCGCATATTCAAGCAGGACGGATGGCGGGTCGCGCCGTTTAAATCGCAAAATATGTCGCTGAATTCCTACGTCACCTGGGACGGCCGCGAGATCGGCCGGGCGCAAGGGATGCAGGCGGATGCTTGCGGCATATTGGCGACGACCGATATGAACCCGATATTGCTGAAGCCCGTACGGGAGATGGCGTCCCAAGTCGTCGTGCACGGCAAGCCGCTGCGGGATTACGACGCGCGCGAATACCGGGAACGCTATTTGCCGACGGCCGAACGGATCGTTTGCGAAGCGCTGGACCGGCTCCGGTCCGCTTATGACGTCGTCGTGCTCGAAGGAGCGGGGAGCCCGGCCGAGATCAATCTGAAGGACCGGGACATCGTCAACATGCGCATGGCCGGTTGGGCGGACGCTCCCGTAATTCTTGTCGCCGACATCGACCGCGGCGGCGTGTTCGCGTCGATCGTCGGCACGATGGAGCTGCTTGAGCCGGAGGAGCGGGAGCGTGTGGTCGGCTTTGTCATCAACAAGTTCAGAGGCGACCCGGCTTTGCTTCAGCCCGGCCTGGATTGGCTCGAAGTCCGGACCGGGAAGCCGGTTATCGGCGTGCTGCCCTATATGCCCCGTCTCGATTTGGAGGACGAGGATTCGTTGTCTCTGGACAACCGGCGAACGGCCGACGAGCAGGATGAGGAAACCGCCGCAAAGCTGGATGGCTTTCTCGATATTGCCGTCATCCGGCTGCCGCGAATCTCCAACTTTACCGACATCGACCCGCTTCGCGCCGAACCGGACGTCAAGGTGCGGTTTGTCGGCAGCGGGGAAGCATGGGGATGTCCCGATGCGGTCATTATTCCCGGCAGCAAAAACACGGTAGAAGATCTGGAGTGGCTGCGGACGAGCGGATTGGCCGCCCGCATTAAGCGGCATGCGGAAGACGGGGGCTTCTTGGCCGGCATATGCGGCGGTTACGAAATGATGGGCCGCAAGCTGCTAGATCCGCTTGGCGTCGAGTCGGACCGCGGCGAAGCGGAAGGACTTGGATTGTTTCCGTTTCATATCCGGTTCGCCGAACGGAAACGGACGGTGCGGGTATCCGGGACAACTTCTTTGTATGGCGAAGCCCCCGTGGAAGGGTATGAGATCCATATGGGGGATGCGGAGTTCGAAGCGCCGGCGCTGCATCCGTTCCGGTTAAAAGCGATCGTTGCAAGCGGAGAAAGCAGCTTGTACGAGGAAGGGGTGCGCTCGCCCGACGGCAAAGTATGGGGGACGTTCATGCACGGCGTCATGAACAACGACGAGTTTCGCCGCGGCTGGCTGAACGAGCTGCGCCAAGCGAAAGGCTTATCCGCGCTGCCTGTCGGTTGCCGTTACCATGACCGAAGAGAGGAAGCGTTCGACCGATTGGCGGAGCATGCGCGGAAACATTTGAACATGGAGTACATATACGGGCTGCTCGGGCGGAAGGAGGAACGCGATTGAGCCAGCCATTTCGCCGGGGAGAACGCGTTTACGCACCGCACTGTATGGAAGACGTCCGGTTCAGCCTGCTGCCTGACCGGATCGAAGCTGCATCTCCTTCGCCGATGCGTATTTTGAGCAGCGCCGTTCATCTGGGCGGATATGCGGCCGCCGACCGCATCGTCAACTGGAAAGTTCCGCTGCATTATCAATGTCTGGACCCGGTTGCCGATACGGTCGCCCAGCTTCGAAAGTGGAATTATGACCCGGAAAGAACGGCAGCTTTGTTGACGGCGGCCAAGCTGACGCATGCTTCGCTGCAAGAGGAGGAGGGAGGTCAATTCGCGGCCGTCTGCTGCGCGACCGCCGGTACGAGCAACGCCGCTTCAGCGGGCAGCTGGCGCGAGACGTTCTCGGCCTATTCGCCGGGAACGATCAATATTATCGTCCTGATCGACGGCCACATGACGGATGGGGCGATAGTAAACGGCATTATAACGATAACCGAGGCGAAATCGGCCGCGCTGCGGGATCTGGGGATCCGGGACGAGACGACCGGAAAGGCGGCAACCGGCACGACGACCGACGCCGTTGTGCTCGGAACGCGCTCGAGCGGCCGTTATCAAGCCGTACACCCGTATGCCGGCGGGGCGACAACGATCGGAAACGCAATCGGCCGCCTTGTATACGAAGCCGTATACGAGGCGGCGCGAACGCAGCACGAGAACTCATGTTAACTAAACTGACGCTTTTAGGCTTGCACGCGGGCTTTGCCGCCTTGGGCAAGCCATTTTGTTTTCCATTGGCCTTGCACGACAAACATCATGACGACGCACAGCAAGGCAATGGCGCTCAAAATCAGGAAGCCCGGCGTGTAAGATCCGGTCTGCTGATAGACGTTGCCCAGAATAATCGGCAGCAAATATCCGCCGATGCCTCCGGCTGCGCCAACGATGCCGGTCATCAGGCCGATTTCGTTGCCGAAACGCTGCGGCACAAGCTGGAATACCGAGCCGTTGCCCATTCCGAGGCACATCATGGCGATGAACAGCAGGCCAAGCACGACATATTGCGGCGGAATGGACGATACAAGGGCAAACATGATGCCCGCCGCCGCATACAGGATAATGAGCATGCGGATGCCGCCGATCCGGTCGGACAGGTAACCTCCGACCGGCCGGAAGAAGCTCCCCGCGATGACGCAGAAGGTCGTAAAGTCAGCCGCCTGTACGGCGGAAAGTCCGTACTGCTGGTTGAAGAAGATCGTCAAGTAGTTGGACAGACCGACGAATCCGCCGAACGTCACGCTGTACATAATGCAGAACAGCCAAGCGTCGCGCTGTTTCAAAATGCCGGCGTACTCGGATAGCTTTTTGGGCGCCGGGCGGTTCGGGCTTTCCTTGGCGAAAACGGTAAACACGATCAGCGCGACGGCAATCGGAATGATCGCCAGTCCGAACACGACTTCCCAGCTGCCGTAATGCTGCGCAAGCCGGTTGGCGAACAGGGTGGAAATCACGGTTCCGCTGTTGCCGGCGCCGGCAATGCCCATCGCAAGCCCTTGATATTGCGGCGGGTACCAGCGGCTGGCGAGCGGCAGAGCGGCCGCAAACGACGCTCCCGCTACGCCAAGAAGCAGCGCAACGATGTACAAATCGCCAAGCGAGTCCACGAACCTCCAGCCCCATACGAGCGGAACCATCGTAACGAGCATTCCGATCTGGCCCGTGCGTTTCGGACCGATATAGTCGGTCAGGAAACCGAACACGAGCCGGAGAATCGAGCCGCCGAGCACCGGCAGCGCCACGAGGTTCGCTTTTTGAGCGGGGCTCATCTCATAGTCTCCGGCGATAATGACGGCGAGCGATCCGAGCAGCACCCATACCATAAAGCTAAAGTCGAAATAAAGAAACGCACTGAACAAGGAGGGCTTATGCCCGCTTTTCCAAAAGCTTTTTTGTTCCATTCTAATCTTCTCCCTTCAAAAAATGTCTTTCTAGGCTCCCCTGCAACTCCTGTATGTTGTAAAACAAAAAAGCCGCAATTCGCCCGTTAAAGATGGACAAACCGCGGCCTCGCTGCCGATGGCGCTACATCGTTGTCGCGCCGAACGTTCACTGCTTTGTGAACTCTAGCTGAATTATAGAGGGCAGCTCCATATGATGTCAACTAACCTTACGCAAAAATTTTTAAATTAAATGGCGAAGATGGGTATATCGGTTGATTTCGTCATATTGTCATTTTTCTTATGTTATTTATATTGACATAAACGCCGAGCAGTACTATAGTCGAACTATACGAACGGAAGAAATTTGTCCTCCCCGTTGAGGACGAACCGTTTGGCGTTGAATGAAAGGCCTCTATATAAGGTGAAAGGTTTAAAGCTCTATAAACTTTTGAGAACTTTGAACGAGCTTGCTCAACTATAAAATCAAATACGACCGGCACAACGGCGTGCCGATTTTCGGCGAAGAAGCCCGTTTCCTGTACGTACAGGGACGGGTTTTTATGCTTTAATCGGCCGGTATGCGGTCCAGTTAAACTTATTTGCTTATAGAAAGAAGGCGGGAGATCATGTCTCTGGATCAACTAACTCTGTTGCGCGGCGCCCGCGTCGAAGAAGCGGTTCATGCGTTATGCGGCCATGTGCATGCCGGGCGGACGGAGACGGTCTCCTTGACGGAAGCGATCGGGAGAACGTTGGCATACCCGTTTTATACGCCTTTTCCGATGCCTCCCTTCTGCCGGGCGGCCATGGACGGCTATGCGGTGAGGGCGGATGAAACGCTGTCCGCATCCGAAGCGAGCCCGGCGGTGCTGAACGTTTGCGGGCGGCGATTGCCGGGAACGGGCGATCCGCTGCCCGGAGCCGAGAAGCCGATGCAAGCGGTCCGCATCTTTACGGGAGCGGTAATGCCGGAAGGATACGATACCGTTCTGATGCAGGAAGCGGTGCCGAACGGCCCCTCCGATGGAACGGAGCCGGAATTCATCAAGCTTGTGCGGCCTTGCCGGCGGGGGGAGCATGTCGCGCTTGCCGGCGAGGATATGGAAGCGAGAACCCTTGCGCTTGACGAAGGGGTTGTGATCGGCGCCAAGGAAGTCGCGATTCTCGCTTCTTACGGATCGAACCGGATTGCCGTCCGCGTAAAGCCGCGCATGGCCGTATTGCCCGTAGGAGACGAGCTGGCCGTGCCGGGTCTGGCGAGAGGAAATGAGCAAATCTATGACGCGAACGGCTTTATGGCGGAAGCTCGCTTGATGGAGCTTGGAGCGGAGGTCGTCCGCTTTCGTCCGATTCCCGACCGTCCGCAAGCGATCGAGGAGGCGATCCGGTCGGCGATGGAGCTGGCCGATATTGTCATCACGACCGGCGGCGTCTCGGTAGGCGCCCACGACTATGCAGCGGAGGCGGCGGTTCGGGCAGGCGGCGTTCCTTTATTCCGGAAAGTATTGATGCGCCCCGGGAAGCCTACGTCGGCTTTCACAAGCCGGAACGGCTTGATCGTCTGCCTGTCGGGGAATCCGTCGGCTTGTTACGCGGGGTTGGAGCTGCTTGTCGCCCCTATTGTCAGGAAAGCGTCCGGCCGGCTTCAATACGACAACCGAATCGTTACCGGCATTTTGACGGAGGAGGTCGCCAAGCCTTGTCCGCTGACCCGATACGTCCGCTCTTCCTTATCGTTCTCGGACGGACTGGTGAAGATAACGCCGCTTGGCCGCGACAAAGCGGGCAATATTGCGGCGTTCGCGCATACGGACGCTTTCGCCGTTATCCCGGCAGGCAGCCGCGGGGCTTCGGCAGGCTCCGCGATACAAGCGGTGCTGCTGAACCGCGGCGGATAGCATCCGTTGTCCAGCAAGCTTATCGACAGGAGGATTTGAAACGATGTCCAAATTAAAGCTGCTCGTGATCGGGAACGGCATGGCCGGAGTGAAATGCGTCGAGGAACTGCTTCGGCTGGCGCCGGACCTGTACGAGATTACGATTATCGGGAGCGAACCCCATCCCAACTATAACCGGGTCATGCTCTCCAAGGTGTTGCAAGGAAATTGTTCGATCGAAGACATTGTCATTAACGATTGGAGCTGGTATGAGAAAAACGGCATCCGGCTCCTGACCGGCGTCACGGCGACCCGCATAGATACGGCCGGCAAGCGGGTGGAAACGTCCGACGGCACGGCATGGCCTTACGATCGGCTTATTCTGGCGACCGGCTCCGCGGCTTTTATCCCGCCCATTCCCGGTGCGGAGAAAAAAGGGGTGAGCGTCTTCCGCAGCGTCGAGGATTGCGAGCGGCTGATGGAGGCGGCGGGCAAGCACCGCAGGGCGGCCGTAATCGGCGGCGGGCTGCTGGGCCTGGAGGCGGCGCGGGGGCTGCTCCATCTCGGCATGGAAACGACAGTTGTCCATAACGCGCCGTATATTATGAACCGGCAGCTGGACCGGATTCCGGCGGAAATGCTGCAATCCGAGCTGGAGCGTCAGGGAATGCGGTTCCTGCTTGGCAAACGTACCGAGCGGATTACGGGCTTTACGCGGGCGGATGGGCTCCGTTTTACCGACGGAACGTCGCTCGACGCCGGCTTGGTCGTGCTGGCCGTCGGGATCAAGCCGCGCATCGAGCTCGCGGAAGGGACCCGGCTTGCCGTCAATCATGCCTTTATCGTGAACGACTATTTGCAGACGAACGTTCCGGATATTTACGCCGTCGGCGAGTGTGCCGAGCACCGAGGTATCGCGTACGGGCTGGTCGCCCCGCTATACGAGCAGGGCAAAGTGCTGGCCCGCGTGTTAAGCGGCATGAAAACCGAGCCATACCGGGGATCGGTCCCGTCGGCGCAGCTGAAAATTTCCGGCATCGACGTTTTTTCGGCGGGGAATATCCAGCAAGGGGACGGCGAAACCGCCTATCAGTCGTATGACGCGCTGCGCGGAACGTACAAAAAGGTGGTCATGTCCGGCGGCAAAATAACGGGAGCCATTCTGTACGGCGACATTTCGGAGTCAAGCGAGTGGGTGGCGCATGTGAAGCGCGGCACCGACGCCGAAGCGCTGCTGCTGCGCAAGGCGGAGAACGGAGCCGTTGCGGAAGCGGCCGAGCGGCTGTCCGATTCGGACATCGTCTGCTCCTGCAACGGCGTTTGCAAATCGGTCATCGTCGACGCCGTTTGCAACGAAGGGTTAAAGACTGCGGACGAAGTCAAAGAGAGGACGAAAGCGTCGGGCTCCTGCGGCGGCTGCAGGCCGGTCGTCGAGTCGGTCATTCGGCTGGCGGTGCGGGAGGGCGGCTCATCAAGCAGAGAAAAGGCGATGCCGGTATGCCGGTGCAGCAGCCTGACCCCGAGCGAGTTCAAAGCGGCCGTGCTGGACATAAGCGGAACGATGCCGCCGCTTGGCTGCCCGGTTTGCCGCAGCGCCGCGGG
Organism: Paenibacillus thailandensis; assembly: GCF_042685365.1. Classification (NCBI taxonomy): domain Bacteria; kingdom Bacillati; phylum Bacillota; class Bacilli; order Caryophanales; family Paenibacillaceae; genus Paenibacillus; species Paenibacillus thailandensis. The sequence goes on from NZ_JBHUMY010000027.1 coordinate 33,356, forward strand.
CTATTACTTGTCGCTGCAGTCGTCGGCTGACGGCCCGGGAGGTCCGCTGGCCGGCGAGGAAAGCCTCGGCGAGCCGCAGCTAGCCGTCCGGGCTTCGCTTGCAGCTGAAGCGGAACAGGCCGCGCGCGAAACGGCCGACCGGCTGCGTGCCGCCGTCGGGCGGCTCTCTTGGCCCGCGCGGACGACGGCGGCCGTATCGGCCTCGCCCCGGCTGCAAGCCGGCGTGCCGGTCAGCTCGGTCGGCATTGCCGGAACGCCCGCCGGCTGGGAGGTCTATGCCGGAGGCTTCGACGAGCTGCCGGTAAGGCAAGCGGAATTGATCGGTTTTGCTTTATCGGCGGAGCAGGCGCTGGAGTTCGCTTTTGCTTGTCTGGAATGGTACAGGGATACCGCGTATTGGGGAGAGCCGGTCTGGAAGTGGCTGGAGCGTACCGGATTGACCGCGGTTCGGGAACGGCTGCTGGATGCCGGGATTCGCGGGGAGCTTTCGCTTCGGCTGGAAGGCAGGCTCCGCAAATGGGAGAATGCCGACTCTTCAGGCGACGGTTCCGGCCCGGAAGACGGCGCGGCATTATCGGAGAGGAGTGTCGTACATGAAGCTTGATTGGAAGGCGGAAAGCATGGATACGCAATGCCCGTTCTGCAGCGTTCAATGCAAAATGACCGTAAAGCCGCAGCCCGGAGCGGCTGCAGGGGCAATGGATTATATAACGGAAGGCCGAATGAACGCGGCGTCGGAAGGGCGGCTGTGCGTCAAGGGGATGAATGCCATCCAGCATGCGGAAAGCCCGGAGCGGCTGCTTACGCCGATGGTCAAGTCGAACGGGCGCTTCGTCCGGGCGAGTTGGGAGGAAGCGCTGGATCGAATCGTTTCCCGGTGGCAGGCGATCCGCGAGGAGAACGGGAACGACGCCGTCGGCGTATACGGCGGCGGGTCGCTGACGAACGAAAGCGCCTATCTGCTCGGAAAATTCGCCCGAATTGCGCTCGGGACGCGTTACATCGATTATAACGGGAGGTTCTGCATGTCGGCGGCGGCTTCGGCCGGCGTGAAGACGTTTGGCGTCGACAGGGGCTTAACGAATCGACTGGATGAAATTCCGCTGGCGAAATGCATTATTTTGGCGGGAACGAACATTGCGGAATGCCAGCCGACGCTCATGCCTTACTTCACGAAAGCGCGGGATAACGGCGCGTTTATGATCGTCATCGATCCGCGCGAGACGGCAACGGCGGAGCTGGCGGATTTGCATTTGAAGGTGAAGCCGGGAACGGACGCGGTTCTGGTCAGCGCGATGCTGAAAATGATCGTGGACGAAGGATGGATCGACGAAGCGTTTATTCGGGAGCGGACCAATGGGTTCGAGCACATGAAGGAGAAGCTTGGAGAGCTCCGGCTTGACGATTGCGCGAAGGTTACGGGTGTCGAGCTGAGAGACATCCGCAAGGCAGCCGCCGCCTACGCGCTGGCGGAGACCGGCATGATTTTCACGGCGCGCGGCGTGGAGCAGCATGCGGACGGCCATATGGCGGTGCGCAATTATTTGAACATGGCGCTCGTATGCGGCAAGATCGGACGGGAAGGATGCGGTTACGGCGCGGTTACCGGCCAGGGCAACGGCCAAGGGGGACGGGAGCACGGGCAAAAGGCCGATCAGCTCCCCGGCTACCGGCTGATCGAAAACGAGCGGGACCGCGCCGCCGTGGCCGCCGTTTGGGGCGTTCCGGCGGAGGAGCTTCCGGGCAAAGGCGTCTCGGCGTATGAAATGATGGAGCTCGTTCATAAGCGGGATATCCGCTCCTTGTTCGTCATGGGCTCCAATCCGGTCGTTTCCAACCCGCAGGCCGGCTTCGTCGAAGAAGGGTTGAAGCGGCTCGATTTTCTCGTGGTGGCCGATATGTTCATGTCCGAAACGGCGGCAATGGCCGACGTCGTCTTGCCGGTAACGTCCTATCTCGAGAACGAAGGGACGTTGACCAATCTGGAAGGCCGCGTCCTGCTCCGCGAAGCGGGGCGGCCGGCGCCGGGAGAAGCGCGGCACGACTGGCAAATCTTGTGCGAGCTTGCGTCGAGGCTGGATAAAGCGCCGTATTTTTCGTTTGATTCCGCGGAGGCGATCTTCAACGAGCTGCGGGCGGCAAGCCGGGGCGGAGCGGCCGATTATTACGGCATCACGTACGAGAGGCTGCGCAGGGAGGAAGGCGTCTATTGGCCGTGCCCGGACGAGAATCATCCCGGCACGCCGCGGCTGTTTGCGGATAAGTTCGCGCACGCCGACGGCCGAGCCGTATTCGCCGAGCCGGTGCTGCAGCCCGCCGCCGAACAGGCATGCGACGATTATCCGCTTATTCTAACGAACGGCCGGCTGCTGCCGCATTATTTGACCGGAGTGCAGACGCGCCGCAGCCCAAGGCTCGCCGCCCGCGAGATGGTCAATTCGCTCGAAATCCATCCGGGCACGGCGCGCCGGTACGGGATTGAGGACGGAGCGCTTGTCGAGGTGCGCTCGAAGCGCGGCGCTTTTGTCGTCCGCTGCCGGTACCGTCCGGACATCCGGGAGGATACCGTCTTTTCGGCGATGCATTGGGGCGGCATGCAGAACGTGAATCTGGCGACGAATCCGAAGCTGGACCCGTTCTGCCGGATGCCGGATTTTAAAGCAAGCGCGGTTGCGGTCCGGCCGTTGTAACGGTAAAGAGCCGGAGACAGCTCGGATTGCCAAACGATCGGGATTGCTTGCAGGGAATCGTGCGTTTCGGAAGGAGGCAGACAGGATGGAACGGACGGAGGTAAGGATAGCCGGCGCCGGTTATGGGCTGGAAGGACTCATATTGGCCGGAGGCCAAGCGAGACGGATGGCCGGAACGGCGAAAGGGAGCTTGCTCGTAGGCGGTGTGCCGATTGCCGAAACGATCGCGTCTCAAATGAGGCGCGCGTGCGGCACGGTCGCGATCGCCGTCGCGGATATCAAGCAAGCCGCTCCGTATGCGGGGCTGAACGCCGAATTCTATATCGATCCGCAGCCGGATTGCGGTCCGCTTGGCGCGCTGCATGCGGCGTTAGAACGGTCGAAGCTCGGACTTGTATGGGTATCCGCATGCGATATGCCTTTCGCTTCGGCGAAGGCCGCTTCGGTCATGGCCGAGGCGCTCCGGGCCTCAGACGCGCAAGCGGCCGTCCCGCTCGTCGGCGGCCGGCTGCATCCGCTGCAGGCGGTGTATCGCGCCGATTGCGCGGAAGCGGCCGGCAGCTGCCTTGCGGCCGGCGATTACCGCATGCATGCGTTGCTGGAGCGTGTCCGCGTCATACGGGTGACGGAGGAGCAATTTGCACGGGAAGGAGTCGATTGCCGCTTCGTGACGAACATTAACACGCCGGAGGACTATCGTCGGCTGTTCGCCTGAGCCCCGGCGGCTAGTATGCCTAATGTCGAAGGTTTAAGGAAGGGGAGAGAACGATGGAACGAATTCAGGAACGCGAGCCTTACGTTTATCAAATTACGGGCTACAAAAACACCGGGAAAACAAGCCTCGTCTGCCGGCTGGTCGCCTTATGGAGCATTCAGGGTCTGCCGGCGGCGACGATCAAGCATGACGCCCATCATTTTCAAATCGACCGTTCCGGCAGCGATACTTGGAAGCATCAGCAGGCGGGCGCATGCTGGACGGCCATTACGTCGCGGCTGCAAACCGCCATTTTGCAGAAGGAAGCGACGGAGCTGGAGCAGCTGGCGGCGATGGCGCCGGCGGATGCGATCGTGCTGGTCGAAGGGTTTAAGCATGCCGCTTATCCGAAGCTGTTCATGGCCCGGACGGAAGAGGATTTGAAGCTGCTCGGGGAGCTGGACAACCTTGATGCGGTCGTCCTTTGGCCGGAATTGGACGCGGAGCGGGTGGCCAAGGAGACGGCTTCCGGGATTCGATTGTTCGGACGAGATGAAACGGCGAAGATCGCCGGTCATATTTTAGAGCGCATCGGCTATGCGGGAAGAGGCGGCGTCCGGAACTGCGAAGCCGCCGAGGCGGATGCCGCGATGGCGGTGCGGGCTACAGCCGGTCGTTAAGCAGCGCCCAGCGGGTATGGTCTTCCCATTCGCCGTTAATTTTCAAATAGTTGCGCGAGACCCCTTCCTGTTGGAAGCCAAGCTTCTGAACGACGCGGAGCGACGGCAGGTTAAGCGGCATGACGGCCGCTTCGATCCGATGCAGGTCCAGTCCGTCGAACGCATAGCGGATAACGGCCCGCAGCGCTTCGGTCATGTAGCCCTTGTTGCGCTCCTCGAAATCCATCCGGTAACCGAGACGGCAGGAGAGAAACGGGCCCCGTTCGATATTTTCGAGAGTGATGCAGCCGATGATCGTTTCGTCGTCTTCATCTTCTTTTTTGAACATCCATACTTGAAACATTTGGCCGTCCTCGATTTTCCGCTTATGGTTCCGAAGCATTCGGGACTGATGCTCTACGGTGTAATATTCCGGCGTGCGCAGCGGTTCCCATTGCCGGAGATGGTCTTTGTTGCGGGTGAAAAAATCGAGAACTTGCCCGGCATAGGACTCGTCCAGAAGATTCAGTTTTAGTTGTTCCGTTTGAATGACCGTTTGCGTTGTCATGAATGAATTCCCCGTTCAGTTCCAAATTTGATCCAGTTTGTCCGAGTAGAAGGCGATGGCCCGTTTGTAGTCCGTTATTCCGGGGTCGCCGCTCGTTTCGGCGATTTCGGCAAGAAGCAGCTTCATGGCTTCGGCATGATCGCCCAGGTTGTAAAGCGCCATCGCATGGAAAACGCGAAATTCGCGGCGCTCCGGATATTTCGCTCTTGCTTTGCGGAACAAGGCGTCGGCATCTTCGTAACGGCCAAGCGTCCGGTATGTGCTGCCGAGACCGAGCAAAGCTCCGCGTTCGTCTTCCTCCGGCAAGCCGATTCGGATCGCTTCCTCGTAATACGGCACCGCTTCCCGCTCCAGCCCAAGCGAATCGCAAGTCCAGGCGAGCTGGTAGAGAATCTCGGCGTTCCCCGGATTGTCGTTATGTAACGCCGACAGCAATTGTTTCGCTTCCTCGCCGTTTCCGGCTTGACGAAGCTCGATGGCGCGTTTGATCGTCATGATTGAACATCCTCTCTATTCACCGAAGGAATGCAGCTCGGCGACATTTTTTTCCGTAATCACAACAGGTTCCTTAGGCAGCTTTCCGAGATCGAACCGTTCAACCAGCTGCGAAGGCGAGATGGGCTCTTTCTCCGGATTTAACCCTGCGCGGGCGGCGAGCCAACCGGCGACTTGCTCGGGCTTGGCGCCCCGCTTACGCAGCGCGGCGATGGAAAGGTCGCCGTGGCGCTTGGCGAGCCGCTTCCCGTCCGTTCCGATAAACAGCGGGACGTGGGCGAAGCGTGGAGCCGGCAAGTCCAAAGCTTCGTACAGCATTAGCTGCCGGGTCGTGGAATCCATCAGATCGTAGCCGCGCAGCACATCCGTTATGCCCATCGCCGCATCGTCCACGACGACGGCGAGCTGATAGCTGATAATGCCGTCCGCCCGTTGAACGACGAAATCGCCGCCGGCGCCTGGGGGGAAGCGGACAGGGCCTGCCGCTCCGTCTACGAACGAGACCGGTTCTCCGGAGATTTTGAACCGCAATGACGGAGTTTTTGCAGCTGCTTTTACCAATCGTTCCTCTTCGGTAAGATACCGGCATGTCCCGGGATAAGCGGGTCCTTCGGAGGCCAGTCCGTGCGGAGCGGCGGCCACGGCAAGCAGCTCGGCACGGCTGCAATAACATGGATAGAGCAGCCCTTTGTTCTCCAATCTGCGCAGCGCTTCTTCATAGAAAGGGAGTCTTTCGCTTTGCGTGTAAGGCGCGCACGGTCCGCCGATATCCGGTCCTTCGTCCCAATCGAGCCCAAGCCAGCGCAAATCGTCCAAAGCCTGCTGCGCGTATTGGGGTTTCGAACGGGGCTTGTCGATATCTTCCATGCGGAGGATATACCGTCCATTCGAGCGGCGGATCTGCAGCCATGACAGCAGAGCTGTCCATGCGTTGCCGATATGCATTTCGCCGGAAGGCGTAGGGGCGAATCGCCCGCGGACCGGAGTTGCCGCCATATGAGCATCGTCCTTTCTAAAAAGATAAGAATATATACGTTTTCGTTAGAAGTTATCTTATATTTCTTGCCGAAACGATTTCGTCTTTATGACTTGGATTGAGAAGAGCGTTTCGGCTTGCAAGACAAAAAAAGTTAAGCGAAAAAACGAGCAGGGAGGCTGAACTCTCTGCTCGTGCATTTGAAATATAGTGGCGGAGCTGACGGGATTCGAACCCGCGGTCTCCTGCGTGACAGGCAGGCATGTTAGGCCTCTACACCACAGCTCCAGGAACAACACAAGTTCGATTCTACCACGATCGACGATTTCCGCGCAACCATTATTTATTATTGCTCCGTTTTATCGCTTGTATGCCCGGCGGATTGCCGCTCATCTGGCGCCGGCATCGGCCGGCTTGCTATAATGATAGCATTAGAGAAAGATAGGAGTTATAACATCATGCAACAACTTCCGATAGAAGCGGCGCTGCCGGAGCTGCTGGACGCTTTGCGCAGCCGTCCGAATGCGGTGCTGATCGCCGAGCCCGGCGCCGGCAAAACGACGAAGGTTCCGCTTGCACTGTTAGAAGAGCCATGGCTCCAGGGCAAAAAGATCGTCATGCTGGAGCCTCGACGCCTTGCCGCGCGCTCCGCAGCGGCGTATATGTCCGCAACGCTCGGCGAACAACCGGGCGGAACGGTCGGTTACCGCGTGCGCATGGATACGAAAGTAAGCGATAAAACGCGGATCGAAATCGTTACGGAAGGGGTTCTCACCCGGCTGTTGCAGGCCGATCCTGCGCTGGAGGAGTACGGCGCGATCCTGTTCGACGAGTTCCACGAGCGTCATCTGCACGGCGATCTCGGACTCGCCTTGGCTCTTCAATCCCAGCAGCTGCTGCGGGACGAGCTCCGGATCGTCGTCATGTCGGCGACGCTTGACGCGGCGGCCGTGTCGGCTCTGCTCGGCGATGCGCCGGTGATCGCAAGCAAGGGAAGAGTGTTCCCGGTCGAAACGGTATACACCGGGAAAAAAATGCAAGAGTCGTTTGAGCAGCGCATCGCGGGGACCGTAAGGCGGGCTATAAGCGAGCACTTGGAAGGAGATGTGCTCGTGTTCCTGCCGGGCGTCCGGGAAATTCGGAGGACGGCGGCGCTGCTGGCCGAAGGAGGGGGACTTCCTTCGCTTGTTCAAGTGGCGGAGCTGCACGGCTCGCTGCCGCTTTCGCTGCAGCAGCAAGCGATTGCGCCTTGCGGGCCGGGCATGCGCAAGGTGGTGCTGTCGACGGCGATCGCGGAGTCCAGCTTGACGGTCGAGGGAGTCCGCATCGTCGTCGACGGAGGGCTTATGCGGGTGCCGCGCTTCTCGCCTCGTACGGGCATGAGCAGACTGGAGACGATCCCCGTCTCGAAGGCGTCGGCGGATCAGCGCCGCGGCCGGGCCGGAAGGGTCGCGGAAGGCGTATGCTACCGGTTATGGACGGAACAGGAGCATGCATATTTGAAGCCTTATGCCGCCCCGGAAATCGAGGAGGCCGATCTTGCTTCATTGGCGCTGGAGCTTGCCGTCTGGGGCGTCGGCGATCCAAGCGAGCTGCGATGGCTGAACGAGCCGCCGCAAGCGGCCTATCGCGGAGCCCGGGAGCTGCTTCAGGCGCTGACCGCCATCGACGCCGAAGGGAAGCCGACCCCGCACGGCATGCGTATGGCTGGACTCGGCGTTCATCCGAGGCTTGCCCATATGCTGCTCGTATCCGAGGAGCTGGGAGCGGCCGGGCTGGCCTGCGAGCTGGCCGCACTCCTCAGCGACCGCGATCCGCTGGCCGGCGAGCGAAGCGCCGATATTCAGCTGCGGCTTCAAGCGCTGCGGAGCGGCGCCGGCATCGATCGCGCCGCTGCGGAGCGGGTGAAGCAGCAGGCGCGCCAGTGGCGCGGCATGCTGACCGGCGGAGAGAAGCGGAAGCATGAAGCCGATCCGGCTAAGGAACAAGCATTGGCCGGTTTGCTGCTTGCGCATGCCTATCCGGACCGGATCGCGCAGAAGCGGGGAGAGGGCAAATATTTGCTGGCGAACGGCAGGGGAGCCGCGCTGGCAGGTGCCCAGCCGATATCGCGGGCCCCTTATCTTGTGGCGGCCGAGCTGGACGACGCCGGCGCGGAAAGCGCCATCCGCTTGGCGGCCGAGCTGCCGGCGGGGCTGTTTGACCATGAGTTGTCCTCATACACGATTAAGGAAGAAAGCATCGAGTGGGACAAGTCGGTTCTGGCGGTAAGAGCGCGCAGCCGGGTGCGGCTCGGAGCGATTATATTGAAGGAGAAGCCGATGCCGAATCCGGATCCGGAGAAGGTGGCGCTCGAGCTTGTGCGCGGAATTCGCGAGACCGGGTTCGATCTGCTGCCGTTTAACCGTTCGGCCAAGCAGCTGCTCGCACGCATGCGGCTCATGGCCAAGCATGACGGCTCGTGGCCGGACGTCTCCGAGGATGCGTTGACGGATCGTCTGGAGCACTGGCTGATGCCGCATCTGTATGGGTTGAAAAGCGCAGCGGACCTGCAGAAGCTGAACATGATCGAAATTATCGGGGAGCTGCTCGATTGGACGAAGCGGCGCGAGCTCGACGAGCAGGTGCCGACCCATATTACCGTGCCAAGCGGTTCCCGGATCCCGATCGATTACAGCGATCCCGACAACCCGGTGCTTGCCGCGCGGCTGCAGGAGCTGTTCGGCTGGAAGGAGACGCCGCGCATTGCCGGCGGGAAGCTGCCGCTTACGCTGCATTTGCTTTCGCCGTCGCAGCGTCCGGTTCAAGTGACAAGGGATTTGGCGAACTTTTGGAACGAGACGTATTTCGAAGTGAAAAAGGATTTAAAAGGCCGTTATCCGAAGCATTATTGGCCGGACGACCCGCTTGCGGCACAGCCGACGAACCGGGTCAGGCCGCGGAACAGTTAGAGGCGCTGTCCTCCGGGCAGAAAGGAGCTGTACGAAAACATGGATGGGGATGCGAAGTCGTACGACTTGTGCCGGAACGATTCCCGAGGGACCAGGCATGCATACGTTGTGGAACAGTCGGGCGCCGTCGTCGAGCTGATCGATGTGGCCGACGCAGAGACGTAGAGGAGCAAACTTTGTTCTTGCTCCTCGCTTTGCATCACTTATTGCGTTTTATAATAAAAACAAATTAACCGTAAGCAGCACATAGATGACGGCTTCAACGACGGCAAGCCTCGGCGCCCATTTCGGCGAGCGGCCCGTCACGATGCCGCCGGCGAAGCCGGACAACAGGGAGACGCAGGTGAATATAACGAGCGCCTGCGCGATAAACAATAGCCCGAGCTGAAGCATCTGGAGCGGAATGCTGCCGCTCTGTTCGGACACGAACTGGGGAAGCAGCGCCAGAAAAAACAGCGACACCTTCGGATTGATGACGTTCATCGTAATGCCGCGCCTGTACAGCGCGCCAAAGCGGAAGCTTTTTGCCGCCGGCGCGGTTTCGGAGGCGGGGGTAGCGCCGGCGTGGCGACCCGACCAGGTTTTCCATGCGAGATACAGCAAATAGGCTGCGCCTAGCGCTTTGACGGCGAACAAAGCGCCTTCCGAAGACAATACGACAGCGGAAACGCCAAGCGCGGCAGCCGTCGTATGGACGAGCAAGCCCGTACATAAGCCAAGGGCGACGGCGATGCCGCCGAGGCGGCTTTTGGTCATGCTTTGCGCGGCGACGAATAAAATGTCGGGTCCCGGCATCAGCGTCAAAATAACGGCAACGGTCAAAAAGCTTGTTATTTGGTTCCAATCCAGCATAATCGATATAACTCCTTTTTTTGGCAAGCGGAAACGGTCTGCCAGTCCTAGTCAAAGGACAAACCGATTCAGCGCGAATTCGCGAATTAATGAAATTCATTCATCTATTAATTAAAAAGCTTAAGCCCTCATCGATTCAAGGGCTAAGCGGAAGGTTGGTATACAACATTGGATTCGTTCGGCATTTTACTTATTTATATCGCTTTAATTAATATCGTCGGTTTCGCGTCGATGGGCGCGGACAAGCAATATGCGCGTTCAAGCCGCAGAAGAATCCCGGAGAAACGGCTGTTTGCGCTCGGTTGGATCGGCGGCGCGCTTGGCGTCTGGATCGGCATGCGCGTATGGCGGCACAAGACGAAGCACCGTTCGTTCGTCGTTGGCATTCCGCTTTTGCTGGCCTTAAACGTTGCCGTTGTCGTATGCTTGCTCCGGCTGATGGCGTAACGTTGCTTCGGGCAGGGAAATAGCGTATAATTGATGCTCTTGCTTTCCAATTATATGCATGCCTTGAGGAGGTAACTGACGTGTCCGTTCAAAGTGCCTTACAAGAAGAACAACAAAGACTTGCCGACTCCGTCCGAGAAATCGAGCGGCAGCTAGAGCAAATCGGCCCGGCTTATACCGGAGATGATTTTACCGAACAAATGCTGGATTTACAACGGGAGGAACGAAAAAGACGGCTGGAGGTCGCCTATAAGGAGCCTTATTTCGGCCGCATCGATTTTCAAGAGCTGCCTGGCGATCGCATTATGCCGCTCTATATCGGCAAAGCGGGCGTCTCCAAGCAAAATTCGAACGAGCTGCTCGTTATCGACTGGCGGGCACCCGTCGCCAGCTTGTTTTATTCGTTTACCGGCGGAGACACTGCCGTTTCGTACGAATCTCCCGACGGGGAAGTGACCGGCCATGTCCATTTGAAGCGCAACTTGATGATCAGGCAGCGCGAGCTGGTGCGGATGGTCGACAGTTATATCAAAGGGCAGGAAGATGGTCCCGTGACCGACGAATTTCTGTTGTACCGGCTTGGCGAAAACAAGGACAACCGACTGCGCGATATCGTATCTACGATCCAGCAGGAGCAGGATTTGATTATACGCGCCGAACGGAGCAAAGCGCTTTTCATCCAAGGGGTTGCGGGAAGCGGCAAAACGACGGTCGCGCTGCACCGTCTTGCGTTTCTGCTGTATCAATACGCCGACCGGATGCGCGCCGAGCGGATGATTATTTTCGCGCCGAACCGCATGTTTCTCGAATATATATCCGGGGTTCTGCCCGAGCTCGGCGTCGGCGATATTATGCAGACAACGTACGCGGATTGGGCGCTTGAGCTGCTTGGTCACGAGGTGTCGCTTCGCGGCTCCGGGGAGCAGCTTGCCTATTGGTTCGAACAGCCGCATACGGCCGACGAGATCGCGCAGGCGCCCGGAAAGCTGAAAGGCGGTGCGGCGTTCAAAAAGGCGGTCGACGAACGTCTCGCCGAACTCGATAAGCAGATTTTGCCGGAAGCGCCGTTCGAGCCGATCGACGGCCTGGTGCTGAAGCCGGAGCAAATCGCGGAATGGTACAACACCGACTACGGCGAGGAATTCATGATGCGCAAGCGCGAGCGGCTTGCGAGCCGCATCCGCCGCTGGTTCGAGTCGGAGCTGAAACGGCGGGGAACGTCGGATAAGAAGGTGCGGGCCAAAGCGCTCTCCAGGCTGAACGCCTATATCAAAAAAATCCCTTCCTACACCGCGCCTCAGCTGTACGCCACCCTGTTCGCGGGCAAAACGGCAGCCTCCTGCATCCCGAAGGAGCTGGCCAAGGCGACGGCGGAGAGGCTGAAGCAAGGCGAGGCGCTGCCGGAGGATCTCGCCCCGCTTGCTTACATTCACCTTCGGCTGTTCGGGCTTGATCGTCCGACTTACGACCATATCGTCATCGACGAGGCGCAGGACTACTCGCCGTTTCAGCTGGAAGCGCTTCGTTTATGCCAGTCGGTCACTTCGATGACGGTTCTCGGCGATTTGCAGCAAGGCATTCACGCTTATGCCGGCGTGGAGCGCTGGAGCGAGCTGACGGAGCTGTTCGAGGAAGGGAAAACCGGCTTTTACGAGCTGAACCGCAGCTACCGGTCGACGATGGAAATTATCGAGTTCGCCAACCGCATTCTCGGCGCGATGGAAGGGGTCAAGCCGGCCGTTCCCGTGTTCCGCAGCGGCGACCCGGTCGAGCTTGTCCAAGCGGAGCCGGAGAATTGGCTGAAGCAGCTTGCCGCGACCCTGTCGGAATGGCAGAGCCAAGGCGGCTTGCAGACGATCGCCGTTATCGGTAGGACGGCGGCCGAATGCGAAGAGATTCATGTCTATTTGCAAGGCCAAGGCTTCGAGCCTTCGCTTATCCAAAGCAAGCAGCCGTCCTACAGCGGCGGGCTGTCGGTCGTTCCGGCCTATTTGTCGAAAGGGCTTGAATTCGACGCCGTTCTCATTGCCGACGCAAGCGGGGAGGCTTATCGTCCGCTGGACGCCAAGCTGCTCTATGTCGCTTGCACACGGGCGCTTCATAAGCTGAAGCTGCTGTACCGGGGCGAGCCGTCGCCCCTTATCGCCGAGCCGTCGGCGGTCCTGTAACGGACCGCCCGGCTCATTCGCGCTATCCTATCAAATATGACAGTATTAAGGCAATTGGCTTCGCCTGCTTGACTTGTATGCAATATGTAACTACGCTGGTTACAGAAGAGCATTCCGAGAAAGGATGAACACGCCTTGGGTCAAAAAAACCGAAACAAAAAGCCGAAGCCAAAACCGCAAAACGCTTATTCGTCGAAGCCGAAGCAAAGCTCGAACAAGGGGCTGATCTGGCTGACGCTTATTATCGCGGCGGTTGTTGTCGTCATCGTGCTGGGGATCAATAACCAGAACAAGCCCGTCAGCTTCGATTACGACAAATACGCCATGACGGGAAGCGAGAACGCGCCGGTCAAAATCGTCGAGTTCGGCAACTTCAAATGCCCGATTTGCAGCACGTTCGCGACCGAAGTGAAGCCGCAGCTCGCCGCCGATTATATCGATTCGGGCAAGGTTGCCTTCTATTATATCAACTTCAGCAATTTCCTTGGCGAAGACGCCTATACGGCGGCGCTTGCGGCGCAGGCGGTGTACCGTCAGAACGAAGAAGCGTTCTGGGACTATTACGATATTTTATTCAAGAACCAGCAGGACGAATACTCGACTTGGGCGACGCCGGATTATTTGGTTGAGCTCGCCCGTGAGGCGAAGCTGCCGATTGATTACGATCAGCTCCGCAAAGATATCGACAATAAGACGTACAACGACGAAATCGACGCCCAGAACGATCTGACAAGACCGTTTGGCGTAACGGGTACGCCGACATTTTTTATAAACGGTGAAATGTACAAAGGATCGCCGGTCGATTACGCCGGGTTTAAAAACGAGATCGAAAAAGCTTTGAACGAATCTGCGAACAAGGAGTAATGCGGATGATGTACGTGGAGGCTCGGGAGTCCCGGTTGAGACGAAACGCCTTATATTTAGCTTGGGTCGTCGCATTGGCCGCAACGGGAGGAAGCTTGTATTTCAGCGAGATTGAAGGCTATATTCCGTGCAGCCTGTGCTGGTTTCAGCGTATATTTATGTACCCGCAGGCTATAATGCTGGGAATTGCCGCTTACCGGGGAGACCGCGACATTATCAAGTATTCGCTGCCGCTTGTCGCCGTCGGCGGCTTGATCTCGCTGTATCATAACCTCGAAATCTGGTTCCCGCAGCTGGCCGAGGTGGCTCCTTGCAGAGCGGGCGTTCCTTGCAACTTCGACTATCTCAACTGGCTTGGCTTTGTCACGATTCCGCTTATGGCGCTCGTTGCTTTCGCATTGATCGCCGTACTGCTCCTTATCGGACGTCCGGCCAGATCGTAATGTACGTTTGATGCCGAACCTCTCCGATCCGTACCGGAGAGGTTCTGTTTTTTGCGTCCCGGTCAATTCCATGAGACGTTTATCGCAAGCCGGCCGTATTAGATAGAAAGCAAAGGGGGATACAAGGATGCAGCGGGTCAAAATGGAAACGAAAGAGCAGCTTACTGCGATCCTGGCCGATATCGAAGCATGGGAAAAAGATCAAAAGGATCTATGGTTTATTGAAAAGCTGGGGCGATTGCCGTTCCAGCTGCTGGATAAAATAACGCCCAAGCTCTTTCACCAAAAGCTTGGCCAGGCGCTCGACGAGCTGGGAGGATATATTCAGAACGGCGGACGCTATCTTGTTTCCGTTCAGTCGGTGCTTACGAAGCTAAAGCGAAAACGGATGGAGATGGAAGGCTTGGCGCCTGCGGACGGCGTGCCGATTACGATCGAGGAAGCGGCGAAATATCCGATCGCCATTATGAAACAGACGTCGTCGGAGCTAACGGCCAGCCGGACGACGATCGCCACGGTACAAGGGGCGACGACCGGCTTCGGGGGCATGCTGACGCTGGCGATCGACATCCCGGCTTTGATCGGGCTTTCGCTCAAGGTTATTCAGGAAATCGCGGTGTGCTACGGTTACGATCCGAATAAGAAGGAAGAGCGCGTATTTGCCGTTAAAGTGCTGCAGTTTGCTTCCTCCGATATCGTAGGCAAAAAAGCGATTCTAGACAGCTTGTCGCATTTATCGGGCGAGCACGGGGAGCGTCCGTCCGGGATGATGTCCGAATTGCAAGGCTGGCGCGAAGTGATGACGACTTACGTCGACAATTACGGGTGGAAGAAGCTGTTTCAACTGATCCCTGTAGCCGGGATGGTGTTCGGCGCAGTCATTAACCGGGGGATGCTCAGCGACGTGGCGGAAGCGGCGGACCGGCTTTACTGCAAGCGGCGCATATTGGAGCGGCTGACGGAAAGAGGGAATCATGCCAGACAACAAGACAACGCTTTATGAGGAAGCGGAAACGTTTATTGCCCAGTGTTATGAGGAGTTGGGCAAGCCGGACCGGGAGAAGAATATCCGGCTTGAAGAGGTGAAACGGCAAATCGACGCCGCCGGCGCCTATGAGCATACGTTCGAAGAGCTGCGGCACGGGGCGCGAATGGCATGGCGGAACAGTAACCGGTGCATCGGCCGGCTATTCTGGCAGTCGCTGGAGGTGTTCGACGCTCGTGATGCGCGCACGGAAGGAGAAGTCGCCTCCGCCGTCTTCGAGCATATGCGTTACGCCACGAACGGCGGCAAAGTCCGTTCCGCGATTACCGTATTTGCGCCGTCGTTGTGTAACGAAAAATCGCGAATCCGAATCTGGAACCATCAGCTTGTTCGTTACGCCGGATATAAAAGCGAACAAGGCGTCGTCGGCGATCCGGCCTCGCTTGCGTTTACCGAAGCGTGCGTCGAGCTCGGATGGCGCGGACGCGGCACGAATTACGACGTGCTGCCGCTCGTCGTGCAGATCGACGGCCGCAAGCCCGAATGGTTTGCGCTGCCGGACGATACCGTGCTGGAAGTGCCGCTTACCCATCCGGAAATTCCGTCATTCGGAGAGCTTGCCCTCAGGTGGTACGCCGTACCTTTCATTGCGGATATGAAGCTGGAGATCGGCGGCATCGTTTATCCGGCCGCGCCGTTTAACGGCTGGTACATGGGGACGGAAATCGGCGCCCGAAATTTGGCGGATGCCGGACGGTATGACAAGCTCCCTGCGGTTGCGGCGCTGCTAGGCCTGGATACGGCCACGAATACTTCTCTTTGGAAAGACCGGGCGCTGCTCGAGCTTAATGTCGCGGTTATTCATTCTTATAAAAAAGCCGGCGTAAGCATCGTCGACCATCATACGGCGGCCGAGCAGTTTACGCGCTTCGAGCAGCAGGAACGAAACAACGGAAGGGAAGCTACCGGCCGCTGGTCCTGGCTGATCCCTCCCATGTCTCCTGCGGCTACTCCGGTTTGGCATAAGAGCTATCGCGATGTGCAGCTCAAGCCGGCCTTCGCCTATCAGGAAGTCCCTTACTGAAAGGGCAGGGTCGTCTCGGGCCATGCCGCGGCGAATATGGCCGAAAAAAAGATTGCATAATTTATAAAGATTACTTATAATAAACTGAAATGTTTTTAAAGTACAAATGAATAGCTTATTGTTTTTTGGAGGAGCCTGACACCAAGGGCTCCTCTTTGTCTTTTTTTGACATCATACCGGGAATGGAGAGGGTAATCGTGGAGTTTATTTTGGAATTGGCGATCATGATCGCCGCAACGAAGATTGCCGGCCACTTGTCGGTCCGGATCGGCCAGCCAGCCGTCCTCGGGGAGCTGATTGCGGGCATTTTATTCGGCCCCGCCGTATTCGGCCTGATTGACGCGGATTCGTCTTTTATTCATTATTTCGCGGAAATCGGCGTCCTGCTGCTAATGTTTGCTGCCGGACTGGAGACGGATCTGGATCAGCTGAGACGAAACTGGAAACCGGCGTTCGCCGTCGCCGTAGGCGGCATTATCGTGCCTTTTATCGGCGGTTACGCCGCTGCGGCGGCATTTGGCTTCGGACAAACGTACGCGCTCTTTTTCGGCGTATTGTTTTGCGCCACGTCGGTGAGCATCTCGGTGCAGGTGCTGAAGGAAATGAACCGGCTCGGCTCGCGGGAAGGGACGACGATACTCGGCGCCGCGGTCGTCGACGACGTGCTGGTCGTCGTTTTGCTTGCGGTGATGATGAGCATGCTTGGATCCGGCGAGCAAATATCGTTAGGATGGCTGATCGGGAAAAAAGTTCTGTTCTTTATCATCGTGGTGCTTGCCAGCATTTATCTCGTTCCGCTTGCGATGAAATGGCTGTCCAAGCTTAAAGTGACCGAACCGCTCATCGGGGTCGCGCTTGTCGTATGCTTCGGCTTTGCTTATTTCGCCGATTATATGGGAATGGCCGGCATTATCGGTTCGTTTGCCGCCGGCATCGCCATTTCGCAAACGCCGTTCCGCCATCAAGTGGAGCATAAGCTTGAGCCGATCACGTACGGCGTGTTCGTGCCCGTGTTTTTCGTCAGCATCGGCCTTAACGTCAGCTTTGAAGGGCTAGGCTCGCAACTCGGTTTCGTTATCGTCATTTCCGCGGTTGCCGTCGTCACCAAGCTGCTGGGCGGCGGATTAGGCGCAAGATTGACCGGCTTCGGCAGAAGGTCGTCGCTGGCGGTCGGCACGGGCATGATTTCCCGCGGGGAAGTGGCCCTTATTATCGCCTCGACGGGCCTTCAGGCCGGACTGCTGCTGGAGCAATATTTTACGTCGGTTATCATTATGGTCATGGTTACGACGCTTGTCACGCCTCCGCTTCTGAAGGCGGTTTTCTCCCGGATGCCGGAGGAAGGCGTATCCCGGTCGTAAAGGGATGCTTCCCGGGTATGCCCGTGTCGCGCCGTACCGATTTGCGTTCGCTCTCCTTCTGAAGTTGTGCTATGCTTAAGAAATGAAAATGTCCATCAATGGGGGAAGATGAGAAGTGGACTTACGCATGCAGTTTTTATCCTTTTTCGTCATTACGACGGACGGGGAGGACGGCGCGACGGGGAAGCGCTACAAGCATTATCAGACGCTGGAGGAAGACGATTACGAGGACAGCGAGCTGAAAAAGTTTCTCGACGGGGAGTTCGTTCGCATTCTGAAACGAAAGGCGGAGCGCAACCCGGCTACGGAATCGGCTCCGACAAAAATCGGACGCTTTATGGTCGAGCCGGGCTACGAGCTGTCGAGCAACCAGAACTATAATCTGTTCCAGCGGCTGCGGGAAGCGGACACCAAGGAGCGGTTTGTCGGCATCGCCGACGAGCTCGTTCACATTTATATGGATACAAGCGCCGTCCGCGGCGGCGCGTTTATTATCGCCAGGGCGAAGCTGAATACGTATTTCGACGAGCCGTTCCTGTTTCTGCTCAAATGCGACTTCGAGCCGAAGATCGCCCGCATTGCCGACGAGCGAAGCCTGATCTCGCAGGTGGACAACGCCATCAGCTCGCGCAACATTAAATCGATTCAATATCCGCATATGCCCGAGGAAGGGACGCTCGAGCACTGGGAGCTGAAGATCCATCAGGCGTCGCACGCCCGTTACTTCGAAGATTTCTTGCGGTTCGTCGATTACGAGAAGCCGCTGCCGGTCGTCGTGAGCGAGCAAGTGATCGACATGGTCCAGCAATATATGGAGGACAAATGGCAGGATACGGTCAGCACGGAGCGAAGCGAGGAAGAGAATGCGGTTGAGCTATGGGCGGCGAGCGAGAAGCGGGAAATTCAGGAATGGTGGCCGCAGGAGAAAGTGATGGAGGCGTCGGCGGCGCTTGTGGAGCAGAAGCCCGACTTGCCGTTTGGCTTTAAGTTAGGGGGCGTGACCGTTAAGGGGTTGCTTTCCGACTTTGGTCTCTCGATTCATCTGGCGAAACATAACGGCAAATATGTCGCGGTCATCGAAGGAGACGCCTTCCAATTCGACAAAGGCATGTCGCCTGTTGAACTTCTGCAGCCGCCGGACTTGGCCGATTTGCTGCAGGTTATAGGAACGCGGGATGAGCGAGCCGACGACTTTGCTTTTGCCGAGACGGCGGCCGCCTCTTCCGAAGACGACGTACCTTGGTGAACGATCGATTTCACGAAAGGATGATTCGTATGGATAACGTATTGTTTATTGAAATCGGAATGGGGACCGATCTGCACGGGCAGAACATTACGAAAGCGGCCGTTCGCGCGGTGCAGAACGCGATCCGCCACAATTCGATGCCGGGATTGGTAGCTGTTTTGCCGGACGGCGATTTGAACAACATGAAGGTGCGAGTCAAGCTGGCTTTGCCGTGCGACCACGAACAATTGGACGTCGAGCGGGTGAAGGCCGTTCTGCCGTACGGCACGGTAACGGTCGAGGTTCAGCAAGGCGGGATGCTGACGACCAGCGGGATTGTCCTGCCGGATAAAGAGGACAAAAACGATCTCATCTACGTAGCCGTTGCGTCCGTAGAGGTCGGGTATTAAAACCGTTCGTTTAGAAGACTTGTAATTGGGAACCATGTTACAAGTCTTTTTTTCGTAACAGAAAGTTTAATTAGCTAAAACAAAAATGCGATCTGACTGTCTGTTCGGCATGAAAACTTGTCTCTAAACGCATTCATTCATTTTCGAGAGGCTTGGGTGGAGGTTTTCTTATTTTGACGGACAAGGATTAAAGTACAGCATCTAGGAGAAAGAACATCCATGATTATTAACCTGATCGTATTCGTCATTTTAATCTTTTTTACGGCGTTTTTCGTCGCGACGGAATTTGCGCTGGTCAGGCTTCGCGCCAGCCGGGTGCGTCAAATGGTGAGCGAAGGGCGCAAAAACGCCAAGGCGGTGCAGCAGCTCGTCGACCGGTTGGATAGTTACTTGTCCGCGACGCAGCTCGGCATTACGATCATGTCGCTCGGTATCGGCTGGCTCGGCGAGCCAACGGTCTCGAAACTGCTTGAGCCGTTGTTCGAAGAGATAGGCATTGCCGGCAGTACGGCGCACATCATTTCGTTTATTGTGTCGTTTGCGTTAGTGACTTACTTGGAAGTGGTGCTGGGCGAGCTTGCACCCAAAACGATCGCGATCGTAAAACCGGAACGGATTGCGCTGCTGACTGCTCCGTTTATGGTATGGTTTCATAAAATCGCCTATCCGTTTATTTGGCTGTTAAACGGCTCGGCGAACAAGCTGGTCGGGTTGTTCGGCTTAAAGCCCGCCAAGGAGCATGAAGCGGCATCGGAGGAAGAGATCCGGCTGCTGTTGTCCGAAAGCTACGGCAGCGGCAAAATCAACCGGGCCGAATATGCGTATGTTAACCGCGTGTTCGAATTCGATGACCGCCTGGCGAGGGAAATTATGGTTCCCCGTACGGACATGGTCTGCTTGTATACGAACAAGCCGAAAGAAGAGAACATCGAAACCGTTCTGGCGGAGAAATATACGAGATTTCCGGTTGCTTCAGGTTCCAAGGACAATATCGTCGGCATCATCAACACGAAGCAGCTGTTTTACCATTACGCGAAAAACGGCGGGGCGGACGTCCGTTCCATCATGCAGCCGGTCATGGCCGTCCCGGAAGTGCTGCCGATCAAGCTGCTGCTGCGCAGAATGCAGACGGAGCGGGTGCATATGGTTATTTTGCTGGATGAATACGGCGGTACGTCCGGCTTGGTGACGATCGAAGATATCGTTGAAGAAATCGTGGGCGAAATTCGCGACGAATTCGATACCGACGAAGCGATCCCATTCGAGAAACTGGCTGACAACCGTTATGCGATGGACGGTAAACTGCTGCTTCGCGATCTTCACCGTTGGACAGGCATCGAACTCGAAGGCGAGGAGATCGATACGATCGGGGGGTGGCTCGCGAGTCAAAATCCCGATCTGGAAGAAGGACAGGAATGGCCGTACGATAACCTTACGTTTATAGTGCGCGAGAAAGATCATCTCCGCATCAGACGTCTGGAGATCACCGTCCGCTAGAGCCTGGACATGAGTCCTCCGATTTGTACATATACATAAGTAACGCGGGACAAGAAACCTTAAGGCAGGTGGACGTTCAGTGGCGGAGCTGTGGAATGCGATCTGGATGGGCATTATCGAAGGGCTTACGGAATTTTTGCCGGTATCTTCGACGGGGCATCTTATCTTGCTGGGAGAGCTGCTCTCGTTTACCGGCGACAGGGCGAAGACGTTTGAGGTCGTCGTCCAGTTCGGAGCGGTGCTTGCCGTTCTGGTGCTGTACCGGAGCCGTTTCGCCAGCCTGCTTCGATTCCGGATTCAGCCGAAAGCCGGATTGAACGCCTTTCATATTATGCTGGCGATGGCGCCTGCCGGAGCCGCGGGCGTACTGCTGCACGGCGTGATCAAGCAGTATTTGTTCAGCCCGGCGACCGTGCTGATCGGGCTTGTCGCCGGAGGCCTGTTTATGATTGCAGCCGAGCGGGCTAACGTGAAGACGAGGGCGGAAAGCCTTGACGATATAACGTACAAGCAGGCGTTTGCGATCGGGCTGTTCCAGGTGCTGGCGTTATGGCCCGGTTTCTCGCGCTCAGGCTCGACCATCTCCGGAGGGATGCTGTCGGGAGCGAGCCAGAAGGCGGCCGCCGAATTTACGTTTATCGTATCCGTCCCGATGATGGCCGGAGCCAGCGGCGTCGATCTGATCAAAAGCCGCGAGTTTCTGACGATGTCGGATTTGCCCCTCTTTCTGATCGGGCTGTCGGCCGCTTTTATCGTGGCGACGATCGCGTGCGTTACCTTCATCAACTTAATCAAAAAACTGCGGTTAACCTGGTTTGCTTATTACCGGTTTGCGCTAGCGGCCCTGTTCGCTTGGATCATCTGGTAGGGGAGTCGTCTTCGGTCGCCGCCGGAGCTTGAAGTCGGGCAATCCATTTAAGATTGAGGAGACTGTCGGCCGGCAGAGGCTAACGCGAAGAAGACAGTCCGGCCTAACGCCGGACTGTCTTCTTCGCAATTGGTTTCGATTGTCAAATCAGCAGCATTGCCGCTATCGTTGTGACGACTAGCCCGATCACCACCGGCTTTAAATTGCGGCGGGCCAGCTCGAACGGACTGACGCCGCATATGGCGGCAGCGGGGATAAGCGCCCACGGCACCAGCGTTCCGCCGCCGACCCATATGGCCGCAATCTGGCCGAGTGCCGTCAACGTCGCCAAGCCGTGTCCGATCGCGCCAGCGAACAGCGCCGCTACGGAGCCCGCCAGCGATATGCCGGAGAAGCCGGAGCCGTCGAGGCCCGTTACGGCGCCTACCGCCGACAGCGTCACTGCGCCGACGAAGCCGTTCACCGGCACGGCGTGCGCAAGGGCGTAACCCAGATCGTTTACGATGCCCGCGGAGCCTTCCGGCAGTGTATCCCCGAATATGGCGCCGAAGCCCGAGTCTCCCAAATAAAAGAAAGCGGCAATGGGGATGACGGGTCCAAATACTTTAAATCCAAACAAAAAACCGTCGATAAGGTAAGACGTCGTTTTTTCCAGTCCTTTGCCGCGGTGGGCCAACATCGTGATCGCTATAAGGATAAGAAGAGCCGTTCCGCCTACGAGTGCGGTAGCCTCGCCGCCTTGCAAATTCAGAACGAACATAGCCGCCACGTCGGCGGCAAAGGCAACGGGTATGACAGCCGCCAGCACCCGCTTCGCCGCGGGCGACAAGGCGCTGCGCTCTCCCGCGCCTCCGTCGTCCTCTTGCCTGACGGACCCGTCCGCAGCGGTTGCGATAAGCCCGTCGCGCCATTTGCCGCGTTTAATATCATGGCGCATGAACAGATAAGCCGCCGCCGTGGTCGCGACTCCCATAATGGCGACAAGCGGAATGCTGGCTTGCATGACGTCCGAGACGGGCAGTCCGGCCGCGTCGGCGGTCAGCTTCGGAGCGCCTTGAATGATGTAATCCCCGGAGAGCGCAATGCCGTGGCCGAACAGATTCATGGCCATGGCTGCGCCTAACGCCGGCAGCCCGACCCGGATGGCAACCGGAAGCAGAACGGCCCCGATAAGCGCGACGGCCGGCGATGGCCAAAAAAACCAAGAGGTCACGAGCATGATGACCCCGATGCCCCAAAAAGCCAGGCTTGGGGTGCGGAGCAGGCCGGCGAGCGGCGAAATCATGGTCTCGTTGATGCCGGTCCGGATCAACACCCGGCTCATCGCCACGATAATGGAAATAATGAGAATCGTCCCGAGCAGTTCTGTAATGGCATAAATGAAACTGTTGAAAATGCCGCTGACCGAGCCGCTGACCGTTTGCGTCGACAAAAGGCCGATGACGAAAATACCGACGATACAAAGCAGAGACGTATCTTTGCGCATGACCATAAATCCGATGATAAGGACGATAAAAGCGAGGTATGCGTAATGAAGTCCGGTCAGTTCAACCTCCATAAACAATCACCCTTTCGCGGCTGGCGTCCGGCCGGGCAGGCGGGCTAACGTTCCGCTTCCGCCGAATCGTAATATAATGTATGTCTCGCCTGCGGGCTTCATGTCGTTTAATGGGTCTGCTTGTCTGCTTTCGTCGATAGCGGTTGCAACAGGCGAAACGGCTATGTTTTAATGGAAGGAGATTAAAGGAAAGGGTCGATTGGCAGTGTTGAATGTGAAAATATTGGACGCCGGCATGTCTTATACCGAAGAAGACGGCTACGTTGGCAAAGTGCAATTTGAAGTGGAGGGAGACTCCGGCGGCTATGAAATAACGCTTCAAAGCAAACGGGGCAAAGATTGGGGCTACGGATTGTTTTTCCTGAAAGATTCCGGAGACGAAGAGAAGCTTCTGGCATTGGAGGAAAGGCTGGAGGAAGACGACGAGCTTTTCGATTATTTGGTGGAAACGGCGAAAGCGGAGCTCCCGGAACGGAAGGATTGAGCCTTCGCGCCGTAGGCCGAGCCGAACCGGCTTCGTCGTCCGCTTTGAAGGACAAGCCAATTCGCCGAGAGAGATAAGCGAATACGAGAGAAATAAAGAAGCCGGGAACTTAAGCTTCCCGGCGTTTTTTGTCGCGCGGATATGTTCCGTCTGTTACTCGTCCGACCGTTACATATCGCGGTGAACCGTATTTTCCGAGCGCTGCTTTCTTCCTCTGCTTGCGCGGATAACGACGACCGCAACGGCAGCCAGAACGAGCGCGATGACGATATACACCCCGTATTCGTAAATCATGTCTCCGATTTGCCGCAAGTTGTCGCCTACCAGCGCCCCAATCACGAAATAAAGAAGCGTCCATACGAAAGCGGACGGGTAGGCGTACAGCGCGAATTTGCCGAAAGGCGTCTTGTTCGTGCCGATCACCATCGGCATGGCATGCCGGACGAAAGGAAGAAGCAGACCCAGGCCGACCGCATACCCGCCGAATCGTTCGATTAACCGCTCGGCTTGCGCGACGAATTTCTGCATGTTCTGCTTGCGGTTGAACCATTCGAACAGCTTGCTGCCCGCGAACCGTCCGATGCTGTAATTGAATGTCATGGCCGAGCAAATGCCGAGCCAGGTGCTGATAAAAGCGGGTACGGGAGCAAGCAGTCCCGCCGCGGCCAGCGCGCCGCCCGTCATGACAACCACTTCGTTCGGTATAGGCAAGCCGATAAGGCCAAGGCATAATACGACGAATAAAGCCGCATAACCGATTGTATCGATAACGGTAAGCAAAAATTCATACCCCACAAGGGATCATCCTTTGTTTAAAAAATTGCTTTTACTTAAAAAAGCGACGTCAATCTTTAGACTATCACATTTCGCGGCCGCTTGACAGTCCAGGTTCGAGGCCCGCTGTCTTGAACAAAGGACGTGCACCCTTCGCGGCTTCCGGCTTTCGGGGAAAGCCGGCTGCAAATTTGTTCCGAATCGAAATAAGGATAAGATTGACCAAGCCTCGGAAAGGAATCTGGAATGAAGACGAAAGCATTCGAAGACAAGCCGACGAAGCGCGGAATGGTTATGGTTGCGCTTTGCGCGGCGACTTTTCTGGCGGCTATTGAAGGCACGATCGTAAGCACCGCCATGCCCGCGATCACTAGCGAGCTTCACGGCATCCGGCAGTACAGCTGGATCGTTTCCCTCTATTTGCTTACAAGCGTCATCAGCACGCCGATTTACGGGAAATTGGCGGATTTGTACGGAAGAAAGCGTATTTTCATCGCAGGCGCTTCCATTTTTTTGCTCGGCTCGGCTCTATCGGGAGCGGCCGGTTCGATGGAGCAGTTAATCGTCTACCGGGCGGTTCAAGGGCTTGGCGCTGGCGCTCTTGCCACGATCCCGTTTACGATCATCGGCGATCTGTATCCGTACGACAAAATGGCCAAAGTGCAGGGGTGGATGTCCAGCATCTGGGGAATCGCGGGCATTTCCGGCCCGCTCGTCGGCGGTCTGCTGGTGGACTACGTATCGTGGCGATCGATTTTTTATTTGATTTGCCTGTCGGGGGAGTGGCGATCGCGCTGCTCGCTTTCTCGCTGCGGGAGAAGTTCGAGAAGAAGAAGCCGCATATCGATTATCCGGGAGCGGCCGCGTTTGCGGTCGGGATGTTCAGCTTGTTGTACGCGCTTGAACTGCTGCATGGGGGAGACGGCTCCTTGAACATTCCTCTTCTGGCAGTGTTGTTCGGAGCGGCCGCCGTTTCGCTTGTCTTGTTCGCCGCCATCGAGCGGCGTTCGCCGGAGCCGATCATTCCGCTGAAGCTGTTCCGGATCCGTACCATTTGGATGGCTAACCTGGACAGCTTTATCATCAGCGTCGTAACCGTCGTCATTATTTTTTATTTGCCGCTTTGGATACAAGGCGCCTACGGCGCGACGGCCACCTTCTCGGGATTCGCGATGATTCCGTTATCCGTCGGCTGGCCGCTCGGCTCGATCGTTGCCGGCAACTTGATAGCCAAATACGGCATGCGCCGCATCTCGATGACCGGCGGATTGTTTCTGATCGCGGGAAGCCTGGGCTTCACCTTCATGGATACGGATGCTCCTATCGCCTTGCTGATGGCGTGCACCTTCCTGTGCGGCATGGCTTTCGGTTTGTCGCTTACTTCGTTTACGGTGGCCGTTCAGTCCTCCGTCGGGCGGGAAATCCGCGGCGCGGCGGTCGCGAGCAACAACTTTATCCGCAACTTCGGCCAGACGGCCGGCATTGCCGCATTCAGCCTGCTTCTGAACACGGGGGCTGCCGACGCGATTGATCCGGAACTGCTTGCATCCAGCCTGCATACGATATTCATTATTCTTGTCATTCTTGCCGCCGCTTCCTGGCTCGTTACGCTGGGGCTGCCCAAGCAAACCGCTCCAACATCCGAGAAGACGCCGGCGCTATAGGCCGGCACGCTCGGCCGGGCGTTGTTTCTTGCGGAACTGAAGGCTCCGAACCCGCCTTTAAACGGGGACGGAGCCTTTATTTGGCTATATAAATCTTTAATGTTAATTTATGGATTGATTTATAGTGCAACTTTTTACCTGTTTCCGCGTCTAACTAATGTCTGTCTCCAATCGTACTATTTTCCCACATAAGAATTTACAAGTTTCCCTGGATTCCCGGAAATATAAATTCTTATTGGCATGAAAAGCTGCCGTTGAAGCCGGGCGTCTTCTTCGGATAGGTTCCGGTAAAAGCAGCTTTTCTTACTACAGCAAAAGGAGAGAAACATGTTCAGAAAATTCACCATGGCGATGCTGGCGGCCTTATTGCTTGTCTCCGCAAGTTTGCCGGCGCAAGCAGGAGCAAGCGGCGTGAAAGGCAGCCAATCGCTGACGCTGCTGCAGAACTCCGCCAAGATGTTCCAGAACGGCGCCATGTATATGGCAACACAACCTATGACCGAAAAGAAAGGAGTAACTTACGTATCCCTCCGATCGATCGCGGAACGGCTTTATTCGACTTTATCGTACGATTCATCCGCCAAAGAGTATATCGTGACTTACGGTCAATCTACCCTTCGTTACAAAGTCGGCCGATCGGCCTACATATATAATGGAGAGCAGCGGAGCGATACGGCCGGCACGCCTTATATCCAGAACGGCACGCTGATGGTTCCGATCCGTTCGCTCGTAAAGCCTTACGGCATAACGCTGACGATTAACAAAGCGGAGAAAAAACTGGTGCTGGCCTGGACGGTAAGGCCTGTCGCCAAGTTTACGGTATCGCCGAAGGAAATTTACGCCGGACAGACGGAAGTCGCCTATAACGATCTGGCCTATCATCCCGTCGACGTCGGTATCGTAGGCGAGCGTTGGGAAGGAAAGCAGACGATGTTCGAGTCTGCGGGACAATATACGATCACCCGCTGGGTGCAGGACGAGAACGGCGTATGGAGCGAACCTTATTCGCTCACCGTGCAGGTCAAGAAGCCGAATTCCCCTCCGGTCGCCATGTTTGAGACAGACAAAGACAGCTATCAGATGGGCGAGCCGATCGAATTCGAGGATTTGAGCACGGACGAGGAGAACGGCATCGTCAAGCGGGAATGGACGAATAAAGAGAAAGCGTTCTTCGAGCCGGGCTTGCAGACGATCTCCTTGACGGTAACGGACGCGCAAGGCGCGACCGACACGTATACGAAGACGATCACGATTACGAATTCGACCTTATACTCGAAAGAAGAATTCGATCTTCTGTTTACCGATCCCGGGGAAAAGCTGACGATCGACGGGGCGAGCGTCCTCGAGATGAATACGATCGAATATACGTCCCTGAACAACTACGGACAAATGACTCTCGTGCGAAGCAACTCGCCCGAGACGATCGTAAGCGAGGGCATCTATTACAAGGATACGCTAAACGGGAACATCCGCTTGTTCGCCCATCACCAGAACGGAATGGAAAAAGACGTCCGCATCTATGTCGTCGCAACGAACAAAGGAAGAACGGATGCGACGCTGACCGTGCAGCGCGTCGGGGCCGGAGGGCCTGCGGCATCCGTGTCCGGGGCGGGCAAGATGGCCGGCGCCCGTTATTTGGAAGCAAGAACGAAGCCTGCCATGAACAAGCAAACGGTTATCCCGGCCGGTACCAGCCAGACGGTGTTGACGGATTTAAGCGATAAGGCGATGAGCTACGGAGATATCGTTACGTATTATGCGGACATTCATACGACATCGCCGCTGGAGTTCCAGATCGTCATCCTCGACAAAAACAAAGACGTGCTGAAAACTTTGCCTTATCTGAACGTGCTTGACGTAGACGGTAAGCATACGCGCGGCACGTTCGAGCTGGCGAACCGGACGATCAACATCTTGAATCCGATCGGCGGCAATTCCCGCATGGTGCTGACCGACAACAACCTGGACAAATATATGACGGGTACCGATTCGACAACGGGAACCGCCGTCGTCAATCTTGGCAACTACGGCATGATGTACGTGATTACGCTGCGGAAGGTGCAGCCGAATACGCTTATCGCGGTCAATCCGCGCGGCGGCCATTACGGGGGTTCGTTCCTCGTAAATAACAACCTTGTGTACATGACGAATAACAGCATTTTGACTTCAAACAAGGATGCAGGCGTCTTGTATCGGACCGGAGACAGTACCGAAAGCGTTACGATCGCGTTTACCCCGGCATCCGGCAGCAATCTTCCCATCAACTTTGTTTTCTTGCCTCTGCCGGAGAAAAAATAACAGCATACCGGACTTATCCATCTGTGAGCTAAAAAAGGGACTGCCCATCGGGCGGTCCCTTTTATTCCGTCAATCGGTGCGGGGCAGCGGTTCGAAAATGCCGAATTGCCGCTTGCCGACCTTCGCGTATTGAATCCTTCTGAATTTGCCGTGCTGCAGCTTTTGACTTTTATCCGCGACGACAGCGAGAACGGAACGGCCCGGCAATAAGCGTTCATACGCATTGTCGAAAAGCCGGGCTAACGGGTCCGCGCTTTCGCTTTCCCATGTCACGATATCGCCGTACGGAAGGTCCGTTATGATCAAATTCACTCCGTTCTTCGGCTCGATAGCTTCCGGAGCGGCCTGCTGCGTAATATCGCTTTGAAAAAGAGTGACGTTCCCGATCCGGGAATTCGCGACATTCCCGGTTAAACGATCCGTGCTTTTCAAAGCTTCGCGATGAGAAGATTTGCCGTATTGCCGGACATACTCTTGAATTTGCTCTTTACGGTTGTTTAATCCGTTGGCGGTAAGAAGAGACAAGTTTTTTTCGGCTGTACGGAGCGCTTCGGGGTTGATGTCCGACCCGTAGACGGCACTTATTCTATTGCCGTGAAGCAAGCCGATAACGGTAAGCAAATAGGCTCCTCCGCAGCAAGGATCGTAGACCGAGTAGGGGCCTTGCTCCCCTTTATGCTCCAATATCCGAAAGCATCGCTGTACAATTTCGCTTGCAAGCCTGACAGGAAACGCGGTTGTTCCTTGCGCGTTGTACAATACTCTTCCGCTTGCCAAGTCCTCATAGTTTTTTGCTTCCCGTTCAAAAATATATTCCATAATCGGTTACCTTCCGTTAATCCGTATTAACGCATTTTTAATGCGGTATATCGTATTTATTCTTTTATTTATGACATATAACATCCATTTTAACATGCGGCCTTACGGATTCAAACGTCATTTTGCCGAATCGGTATGAGTACCTGCCGTGTATGAATCGCATTGCGAGCAAAAATCGAAGCTTAGGACATATTATGTTATTTAACATAAATCTATTGCTAATGCAGATGTTGTTGGTTATCATGTTATATAAAATAACATAAGTTCACGATTTTCTGTCGATGTACGCTTTATATGTCTGTCCGTCGGAGACGAATGCACATATCGCCGTGTGCGGGCAAACGATTATCCGCAAAAGAGGTGCCGCCATGTACTTTACCGTAGAGCAGGCTTTATCGGTTTATCCTTTGTCGGAAGCGAGGCTGGTTGCCGGCCGGGCCGGCAAAAGCCGTATCGTAAGATCCGTGAACGTGATGGACGCTCCGGATATTACGGATTGGATCAAAGAAGGCGAGATGCTGTTTACGACCGCCTATCTGATCAAAGACGAGATTCATACGGCCATGCAGCTGATTGAAAGGCTGAACCAATGCGGTTCGTCCGGGCTTGGCATCAAGCTGGGACGGTTCTGGAACGCGATCCCGGACGAACTGATGGACAAGGCGGACGATTTGGGCTTTCCGCTTATCGAGCTGCCTTACCAGTTTACGTTTTCGGATCAGATGAAGGGGCTGTTCCGCGCCGAGATGAAACGGAATACCGGCGTGCTTCAGGATGTGCTGGAAAAGCAGGTCCGGCTTATGCGGTTCGCCTTGAAGTCCGACAATATCGGGCAATTGTTCGACGACGTCGCCGCCGTTATCGGATACCCGATGGCCGTTGTCGGGTCGCGCGGACAAATGCTTTACAACTCTTCGCCGGTACCGGACGGCGAGCTGCTGGCGAACTGGCCGTGGCCGACCCATCATAAATGGATGAAAAGCCAAAGCTGGCAAGCGTTTTGCGTGCCGCTCATGAAGCGCGACCGGTGCACCGGCTTTGTCCTGTTTTTTAATCCGCAGCTGTTTCTGTCCAGCATGGAGGAAAGCTTATATTCGCAAGCGGCCGAGCTATTATCGTTTCATATGAATTTTAACGTCGAGGATTATTTCGAATTGTCGGTGCAAAAAGATTTCGGCTTGCTCCTGAAGCGCTATCTGCGCCACGGTCTTCCGGTCGAGCAAGTAGTCGATTACGCCCGCCGCTGGGAAATCGACCTGTTCGAGCATTCGTACCGGTGCGTGCTGACATGGTTCCCGCAGGATGGCTTCGCAGGCGCGCGAACCGACAGGCTGGAAAAGCTGAAAAACGAATTTTTGAGCCATGCGCGACTTCAGCAGCTGAACGGCATGCATATCTTAATGGAAGAAGGGCTGCTGTCCGTCTTTCCCGACGACGGAAAGGACGAAGGCCGGCTTGAGTCGTCGCTGTATGCGTGCATGTCGAGCCGGACCGTTGCCGAAGGAGGAATGCCGAAGGCGGCGATCAGCAGCCGGAAGAAGAAACCCGAGCAGCTGCTTGAGGCATTCGACGAATGCAGGCAAACGAGCCGGCTTGCCGCGGAATGGGGAGCGGATTCGCCGGTTGTCAAATACGAAACGATGGATCTCGCGATATTGTTCGAACATGTGTCCAAGGAGCGGATGGAAGCGTTCTGCGACCGGTGGCTCGGCGGGCTGACCGGCAAGGACCCCGATTACGCGAACGAGATGCTTCATACGCTGGAAACGTATTTGGAGCAGGACGGGCAATTAAACGAAACGGCCAAAAAGCTGTTCATTCACCGCAATACGGCAACGTACCGGATCGAGAAGCTGAGCGAGCTGCTCGACGTCGATTTCAAAAAAATGAACGATCTGCTGCGGCTTAAAATCGCCTTTATGTTCCGCCGCGTGTTAAAGAGGGAGCAACCCGCGTCGACGGTTGCAGGCACCGATTCTCATTGGCAGAAAGGACGTATTTCATGACGGAATTGCTCATCAAGAACGCAGTCATTATGACCATGAACGAACAAGACGACATTATCGAAGGGGATGTTCGGATTCGGGAAGACCGAATTGCCGAAATCGGCGAACATCTTGAACCGTCCGCGGGCAGCCGCGTCATCGACGCCGGCGGCAAAGTGATGCTGCCGGGCTTCGTCCAGACCCATATTCATTTGTGCCAGACGATGTTCCGCGGACGTGCCGACGATCTCGCGCTGATCGACTGGCTTCGTAAGCGGATATGGCCGATGGAGGCGGCGCACAACGAGGATTCGGTTTACTATTCGGCGCTGCTGGGCATCGGCGAGCTGATCCGCAGCGGCACGACGACGATACTGGACATGGAGACGGTTCATCATACCGATGCGGCGTTTCAGGCGATCTTGGAGAGCGGCATACGCGCGTTCTCGGGGAAGGTGATGATGGACCACGGCACGGAGGTGCCGCCGGCGCTGCAGGAGAAGACGGACGAATCGCTTAGCGAGAGCGTTCGCTTGCTCGAGAAGTGGCATGGCAAAGGAAACGGCAAAATCCGGTACGCTTTTTGTCCCCGCTTTGTCGTGTCTTGCACGGAAGAGCTGCTGGTCGGGGTGCGAGACCTTGCCGAGCAATACGGCGTCAAGGTTCATACGCACGCATCGGAGAACGAAACCGAAATCCGGATCGTCGAGGCGGAGCGCGGAATGCGCAACGTCGTCTACCTGGACCATATCGGGCTTGCCCGCCCGAACCTTATTCTTGCGCACAGCATCTGGCTGAACGACGAGGAGAAACGAATCATTAAAGAGCGCGGCGTCAAGGTGACGCATTGCCCGGGTTCCAACTTGAAGCTCGCGTCCGGCGTGGCGCAAGTGCCGGAGCTGCTTGAAATCGGCGTAACGGTCGGCATCGGCGCGGACGGGGCGCCGTGCAACAATAACCTCGACATGTTCCAGGAGATGAGGCTAACCGCCTATATCCAGAAGGTCAAGCACGGCCCGACCGTCATGAACGCCCGCCAGGTGCTTCGTCTCGCCACAATGGGCGGGGCGGAGGTTCTCGGCATGGAACGGGAAATCGGCAGCATCGAAGCCGGAAAGCTGGCGGATATTCAATTGCTCGATTTGGAGGATTTTCACGTTTACCCTTCCTATGACGCCGACTGGTATTCCAGAGTCGTATATGCAGCGACGCGCGGGGATGTCGACA
Source organism: Paenibacillus thailandensis (assembly GCF_042685365.1). Classification (NCBI taxonomy): domain Bacteria; kingdom Bacillati; phylum Bacillota; class Bacilli; order Caryophanales; family Paenibacillaceae; genus Paenibacillus; species Paenibacillus thailandensis. The sequence continues at coordinate 65,402 of NZ_JBHUMY010000027.1, forward strand.
CCGTCATTATCGGCGGGGATATCGTCATGCAGAACCGGATCATGAGAACGATCGACAAGCCGCGCGTACTGAAGGAAGCCGACCGGTCGCTCAAGGATTTGCTTGCCAGACTGTAACCGGCATAACCGCCGCTGCACGAAGAGCTTGCTTCCGAAGCAAGATTTTGCTGCGAAGAAGGACCCGAGAAGCACAGCTCCGCAAAACTTTAAGGAGGGTGACTTATGGACATGCACCGGCTTTTGTCGGCGTTTGATCCCGATTCCGGCCCTTACGTGATGGCAACCGTCATTCATACGGTCGGCCATGCCTATCGCAAGCGTGGTAGCGCGATGATCCTCGGGCTTGACGGGACCAAGACGGGCAGCATCAGCCCGGGTTGTCTCGAAACCGACCTGCAGGAGCGGGCTCCCTGCGTCTGGGATAGCGGTCAAGCGCAAATCGTCGGGTATAATTTGCAGCCCGAAGAAGACGCCGTATGGGGAGAGGCGTTGGGCTGCGGGGGCGAAATCCGCATCTTGCTCGAGCCGGTGCAAGGCGAGCTTCGCCGGCAATTGCTGGACGCGAAAAAAACGCTGGACGGCCGGCGATCGGTCCGGTTTATCCGCCGCCGGCTTGAGGACGGGCGAATCGCATACGCCGCCGTCCATTTGCCGTCCGCCGCTTCGGGTGAACCGGGTATACTACTCGAGGAGAAGGGGGGCGGCGACGAGATGCTGACATTCGACTGGCATCCGCAGCCTCGCCTTCTCTTGTTCGGGGCCGGCGACGATTCGATTCCGATCGCCCGGCTGGCGATGCAATCCGGGTTTGCGGTTACCGTCGCGGACTGGCGGAGCGGTTTGTGTACCCCAGAACGTTATCCCGGGTCGCAGCTTATGGTCGGTCGGCCTGAAGAGATCGCCTCCGCGTTCAAGCTTGGAGTAAACGATTACGTTGTCGTATGCAGTCATCAGCTGGAGCGAGACCGCCGGATGATTGAGCTCGCGCTTGCGGCCGGGGCCCGCTACATCGGCGTTATGGGTTCGAAGAAACGGATTGCGCTGCTCCTCGGCGAGGAACGGCCGTCCAACGTATACGCGCCTATCGGATGCTCGATCGGCGCTGAAGGCGCCGACGAGATTGCCGTCAGCGTAGCGGCCGAGCTCATCGCCGTCCATCGGGGCGCCGAAAACGGCGGAAGGAAAGGGGCTGGAGCCGATGAAGCTGTCCGCCGTCTATTTGGCCGCGGGACAAAGCCGGAGAATGGGGCGGCCGAAGCTTTCCATGAAGCTGCCGGATGGAATGCCGCTCGGAGCTATGGCGCTTCGTGCTCTATTCGCTAGCGGAGCGGCCGCAAATCCCGTTTATGTTGTTGTCCGGCCGGACGACGATCTGCAGTGGTTGCGGTACGAGAGCGGCTTAAGCGGCCGCTGCAGCGGGAGCGTCCATATCGCGCTATGTCCGGATGCGGCGCGGGGCATGTCCTATTCGATCCGCTGCGGCATTCAGGCGGCCGAAGCCGAGGAGCCGGACGCGCTGTTGATCATGCTGGCCGACCAGCCTTTCGTCAGCGCTTTGCATCTGAAAACGTTGGCGAGCGAATATATGCGGGATCAGGATGCCGATTATGCGGCAAGCATCGGGCGGGAAGGCGTTCCGATGCCCCCTGTCATCATCGGCAGAAAGCTGCTTCCGCAGCTGTCGCGTCTTGAGGGCGACATGGGAGCGCGCAAGCTGCTGCAGTCGCCCGGACTTCGCGGCACGAAGGTTCCCGTGCGATCGGAAGCGGAGCTTCTCGACATCGACGACGCGGAAGGCTACCGCACGGCGGCGGAGTTTTTTGTACGGCAATATAGGGAGTCGCAATAGCGGCAACGAATTGCAAGGCGTCTATGAAAGGCGTCTTGCTTTTTTTTCATTTTGTTATCGCAATCGGCTTGCTAGTCTAATGTCCGTATCCGTGCAACGCCTTGTATTTGGATTTACTCAAATAAAGCAATCCAAACCCGAGCAATAACTACATCATAACGACTGCATAATCGTCCAAGCCGTCACTCCTTTTTGTTTTTATTATGCTTGGTTAATGATAAAATTTATAATGAAATGACGTAAGACGAGTATAGATGAGCCGAGAAAGGATGAGCCGAGATGAACATTCATATTGAAAGAGCTTGCGTATCCGATTCCGAAGAAATCCTGTTGTTGCAAAAGCTTGTTTACCGAAGCGAAGCGGAACTATACGGGGATTTTAGTATTGAACCGCTTGTTCAGACAATCGAACAGCTGCAAAAACAGTTTGAAGATCACATTATACTTAAAGCTGTTGATAATGACGTCATCATCGGTTCCGTGAGGGCTATCGAGCAAGATGGTACATGCCTGATCGGCAAGCTCATGGTTAGTCCGAGCCATCAAAATAAGGGCATCGGCAAAATGTTGATGCACGCGATAGAAGATTTTTTTCCAAATTGTCGTTATGAATTGTTTACCGGCAGTAAAAGCGGAAAAAATATGGCCTTATACGAAAAGTTAGGCTATAAAGCTTCTAAAGTACGTGCGGTTACCCCGGATTTTACTTTGGTCTACCTTGAAAAAATTCATGATCAACCGCTTTGACATAACGCATGTTAGTGAACAAAAAGGGAGTTTGCCGACGGCAGCTGCTTAACAAAAAAAGGAGGGTGCAACTTATGCGGGAAACTTGCGTTCCGCCCGGCGTAAAACTAAAAGATACCGGCTTTGGATATACGTTGTCCTTAATAGGCGGTAAATACAAAATGATTATTTTGTATTGGCTGTCCGAACATAAAGTTATGCGGTTTAATAAATTGAAACGATCCATCGATAACATTTCCTTTAAAACACTAAGCGTCATGTTAAAAGAAATGGAGGAAGACGGCCTTATCCTACGAAAGGAATTTCCCCAAGTTCCTCCAAAAGTCGAATATTCCTTATCCGAACGCGGCCGCTCTCTCATTCCGGTGTTAAATATGATGTGCGAGTGGGGGGAGAAAAACGGTATGCCGGTCTTGGAAGCAGCAAATGGATAAGATAATAGCGTTTTTTATATCAAAAGAAGTATCTCCCTGACAAGGAAATACTTCTTGTGTACTACATTTGAAAGTTTTCGAGCACGAAAACTCGCTTTCCGATTGGCGATAATCCCCATGGCTTCATGGAACCGTCTATTACAGGTTGTCGATAAAATTCAAATAGTTACGTGCGCTTCTGTCCAATTGGCTCTCAGACGTCTCGTTTTCCATTCCGGGCACATTATCACCCGGCTCGTTCTCCATACCATAAAAAGCAAAAAACGAACGATAATTGGCTTTGCAGTATAGAAAGGTCGTTTCAAACGGAACCAATATTTGTTCCAGCGTATACCGGTATCTCCCCGTTGCGCGATAATTTTCTTCTTTGATTCCGGCAGAAACGCCAAGCGCAACTTTGCGATTCTTTAACTTGTCGCCTCCGTTCGAACCATAAGCCCAACCGTAAGCCAATACATCGTCAAGCCATTTTTTAAGGAGAGGCGGGCAATTAAACCAATAGATCGGGAATTGTAAGATAAGATTATCGTGCGATTCAACCCATTTTTGTTCTTGTTCCACGTCAATCTTTCCGTCGGGGTAAACCTTGTGCAATTCATGAACGGTGTATTTTTCCGGATATTTACGGAGCTCCTCAACCCAACGTTTATTGACGACGGAAGTTTCTATGCTTGGGTGCGTTACGATTACTAGAGTTTTCAAACGTTTGTCCTCCTTGCATGGTTTTCTTTGAGTATAAAGGGTTCGATTTTCAGATGTAAGTACGCACTTTTAGAACAGGTACTGTCGTAAAGGTAAGTATCGTTTCGTTGAATGTGATTTTAATGATTTGGATAATGAGCTACAATTCATTTAAAGTCCAGGGAGGTAGTCAAAGTTGCTCGCGGCCCTTTCGACGGTAGTCCTGCTTGCAACCCAAATCCATCCATAGCCGATTTCAAACGAATCGAAAAACTCGAAGGAGGGGCTAGTTTGCCGCCAATTCAAGCCGTATTTGTGGATCGTGACGGAACATTAGGCGGGACGGGACACTTTATCCATCCGCGGGATTTTCAGCTGTACCCGTCCTCGTTAGAGGCTTTGCGACTAATGAAAGAAAGCGGAATGCGGATTCTGGCTTTTACGAATCAACATAACATTTCCAAGGGCAAAGCGACGGAGTTGGATTTTCTCAAAGAGTTCGAGAGTTATGGATTCGATGCGGCGTATATTTGTCCTCATGAGCCGGAGGAGGGTTGTAATTGCCATAAACCGAGGCCGGGCATGCTTCTGAAGGCGGCGTCCGAATTTAACTTGGATCTGACCCGCTGCGCGGTTATCGGCGACGTCGGTTCGACCGACATGCTTGCGGCCGCTGCGGTAGGAGCCCGAAGGGTCCTTGTAGAGACAGGCTGGGGAAAGCCGTCATTGGAAAAATATCGCGACAAGTGGTATGAGCAGGCGGCGCCCCATTACATCGCAAAGGATCTTCCGGACGCAGCGAGATGGTTGATCGGTTTAAATGAACAAGGTCAATCAGCGCCGGCCGACTGACCTCATATGACGATAAAGGAACTAACAACTAGGGTGGTTCCTTTTCTTTTTTTATATAGTTTAAGAAAGCGTCTCTTGTTGGAGCCGCATTTTCATATATAAATCGATTTTGCGGTCAATCATATTCTGATACGCAAGGAGCTCGTCCATCTTAGCCATGACGGTTTCTTTTTGCTTTTCCAATACCGCGAGGCGCTGGTCAATAGCGGTGTGGTGAACGAACCGTTTTATATCCGATATCGTCATTCCCGTTGCCCGAAGACAACCTATAAATTCAAGCGCCTCCAGATCTTTTTCCGCATAGCGGCGCATCCCGCTCCCGTTGCGGCTGATAGACGGCAACAGGCCTTCCTTCTCATAATATCGCAAAGTATGAATGGACAATCCGGTTAGCTCAGAAACTTGGCCGATCGTATAAATCATGCCGCTTCCTCCAATAGCAGGTATCAAAACTGAACTCATTATAATTCCTGATTGGTAGGCCTTACAATGATTTCGTTTACGGCCGTATTTTCCGGTTGGGAAATGGCATACAGAATGGAGTTGGCGATCGCTTCCGCAGGCAACCCGATCTGCAACGAATCCTCGATGCTTTGCTTAATCTCCTCATTCGAAATCGTGTTGACGAGTTCGGTTGCAACGCCTCCGGGACAAATAATCGTTGTCCGAATATTATTTTCGGCCTCCTCTTGACGCAGAGCTTCGGTTATGGCCCGAACGGCAAATTTAGTCCCCGAATAGACGGCCCACGTTTTTCTAACGATATGACCCGTGACCGACGAAACGTTAATGATATGTCCCCGTTTTCGCTCCCGCATATGCGGAAGCACCGCGCCGATGCCGTACAACACGCCTTTTATGTTGACATCGATCATTTGCTCCCATTCCGCCACTTTCTTCTCATGCAAATAAGAAAGAGGCATGATCCCGGCGTTGTTAACCAACACATCGATGCGACCAAATGTGTCGATAGCGAACCGCGCAAGTTCCTCTACCTCCTCGTGGCGGGAAATATTCGTTACTTTGTACTCGGCAATGCCGCCTTGCTGTTGAATTGAAGACTTTAATGAACGTAAACGCTCTTCCCGCCTCGCCGCCAGGACGACCTTCGCTCCGTTTCGGGCAAGCAGCTTGGCGGCAGCTTCTCCAATTCCGCTCGATGCTCCGGTAATAATGACGACTTTATCTTCCACGTTAAACATTTACAACCACCCTTTCAAACTTAAGTTGGGTCCAGTATAGAATCTAGAGTGCGCTCTAGGTCAAGTCCCGTAGTTAATATCGGACTTGCAGCGTTGTCCGCAGGGGCAAAAGCGCTTCTTGCACGGATGGGATAAAAAAGCGGCTCTGGTGTAGAGAGCGTTATTTCTTTTGGGTTGGCCTTCAGGGGCGAAGCCTCTAGGGGTCCCCCCTGACGACAAGGGGGATTTAGGGGGTTCGGATGTCTTACGTGCACGATGCACAATGAAAATATCCCGATTTATACACCGCGACGATATTCATGTAAGCTATATTGACGGGACTATGACGCGAATCTATATTGAAAATACATTAGCGGCGGATACGGCCGCGGTGACCATAAAGAGAGTTGGGGAGGTAACGTATGAAAGTTCTAAGCAAAGCATGGACATCAGGGGTTGCACTCATCATCATGTTGGCCGTTGTTCTGGCGGGTTGTTCTTCGAACGGGTCCGGCAATGGAGCCGGTAACCAAGCAGCGCCGCCCGCGACCGCAGCGGAATCCGAGAGTCCGGCGGCGTCGGAGTCGGCGGAACCGGCCAAAGGAATTGCCAATCCCCGTGTAGCGTTTGTTTACATCGGACCTCCGGGGGACGGCGGTTGGACCTTCGAGCACGACAAAGGCAGAAAATATATGGAGGAGCAGCTTGGCATCAAAGCCGATACGGTAGAAAACGTGCCGGAAAGCGCGGATGCCGAACGGGTCATTACGGAGCTTGCGCAAAACCATGACATAATTTTTACGACGAGCTACGGCTACATGGATCAAACGCTGAACGTCGCCAATAAATTCCCGGACGTTATCTTTATGCACACCGCAGGTTATAAAACCGCCGAGAACATGGGCAACTATTTCGGCAAAAACTATGAAGCGAGCTACTTGTCGGGTATCGCGGCGGGCAAAACGACGAAGTCGAACAAAATCGGTTACGTCGGCGCATTCCCGATTCCGGAAGTCATTTATAACATCAACGCCTTTACGCTTGGCGTCCAAAGCGTCAATCCCGACGCGACGGTAAGCGTCGTCTGGACGAACACGTGGTACGACCCGTCGACGGAACGGCAGGCCGCGGTCAGCTTGCTGGATCAGGGCGCGGACGTATTGCTTGCTTACCAGGATTCGCCGGCCACGCTGCAAGCGGCGGCCGAGCGCGGAGCCATGGCAGGCGGCAACGATTCCGACATGACGCGTTTCGCGCCGGAAGCGTACTTGACGAACCCGATATGGAACTGGGGTCCTTATTATACGAAGGTCGTTCAATCCGTTATCGACGGCACCTGGAAAAGCGAGTCGTATTCCGGCGGCTTCGAGGACGGCATGGTGGATATCGCGCCCCTTGGACCAAGCGTACCGGAAGAAACGAAGAAGCTGGTCGAAGAAGCGAAGGCAAAGATCAAAGCGGGTGAACTGGAGGTATTTACCGGACCGATCGTCGATCAAAGCGGAGCGGTAAAGGTCGAGGACGGCAAAACGCTTTCGCTCGAAGAAATTTTAGCCATGAACTGGTTCGTCAAAGGCGTGGAAGGCACGATACCGCAATAACGGCTTCCAAGATCGCCGTTCAAACAAAGGGCCGGCGCTTCAAAAAGGGCGCTGGTCCAACCCATTCATGCAAGGAGAGGGGAGGGGGGGCCTATGCGGAAGGAGGCCGTCTACCCGCTGGAGATGCGCCGCATCGTCAAGCAATTCGGTTCCGTTACGGCCAATGACAACATCGACTTCGCGGCCCGCGCCGGAGAGATTCACGCTCTTCTGGGGGAGAACGGGGCGGGCAAAAGCACGCTCATGTGCATGCTGTCGGGCGTTTACCGCCCTACCAGCGGGGATATATTGCTGCACGGCAGCAAAGTCAAGATCAAGTCTCCGAAGGATGCGATGGAGCTAGGCATCGGCATGGTGTTCCAGAACTTTCGGCTCGTGCAGACGTTAACCGCCGCCGAAAATATCGTGCTCGGAGAAAAGTCCTCCTTCTGGCGCGGTAGGGGATGGATGAAGAACAAAGAGCGGGAAATCAAGGATTTATCGGATCGGTTCGGCTTAAGCTTTCCCGTCGACCGCCCGATCTGGCAGCTGTCTGTCGGGGAGCAGCAACGGGTCGAAATTGTCAAAACGCTTTATAAAAAAGCGAGCATCGTCATTCTCGACGAACCGACTTCCGTGCTGACGCCGGGAGAGGCGGAACAGTTGTTCGAGACGCTTCGCCATATGAAGCAAGAAGGCAAAACCGTCATCATTACGACTCATAAGTTAAAAGAAGTGATGGCCGTGTCGGACCGGATATCGGTCATGCGCAAAGGAAAGCTTACCCACACGATGGACCGGGACGATACGAACGAGCGGGAGCTGGCTCGGCTTATGGTCGGCAAGACGGTCGGCGAAGCGCGGCATATGCCGCCCAGGCCGCAAGGCAAACCGCTTCTGACCGTCGAGCAGGTGGATGTCTTCGCCGACCATGGCCGCAAGGCGCTGGACAATTTCAGCCTGCAGCTGTACGAAGGCGAAATTCTAGGCGTCGCGGGCGTGGCGGGGAACGGGCAAAAGGAGCTGGCGGAGATGCTGTCCGGCATCCGTTCCTGGAAAAAAGGCCGAGTTACATTCGCGGACCGGGCGCTGCGGAGCGGCTCGGTTCGCGCAGCTATCGAAGCCGGCATCTCCCATGTACCCGAAAATCGGATGAAAAGCGGGCTTGCCGGAAGTCTCGGCTCGGTCGACAACCTGCTGTTTAAATCGTATCGAACGAAAGAACGGTCGCGGTACGGCATGATGAAATCGGCCGGAAACCGAAAATGGGCGGAACAGCTCGTCCAGCGTTTCGATGTCAAGACGCCGGATCTGGATACGCCCGTCCGCCAGCTGTCCGGGGGGAATCAACAGAAGCTGCTTCTCGCCCGGGAAATCGACGCGGACCCGCTGATGATGATCGCCGTTCACCCGACGCAAGGGCTAGACGTAGGCGCGACGGAAGGGGTTCATCAGTTGCTGGCGGATTTGCGCGGCCGAGGCCGCAGCGTGCTTCTCATTTCCGAGGATTTGGATGAGGTGCTGCAGCTGTCCGACCGCATCCTCGTCATTTTCAACGGCCGCATTGTAGGCGAAATGAAGCGGGAGGAAGCCGACAGAGACCGAATCGGCATGCTGATGGCCGGGCTTTCCGCAGCGGAGGAGGATGCAGGATGAACGAAAGTCCGGCGGCAGCCGCTTTTCAAGAAACGAAGAAAAGGAGAGGATTGCTTTCCTACCGGCTGGAGTGGGATTCCTCGCGCAAGGAGGGCTCTTGGTGGGTGACGGTCGTGTCCGTCGTACTGGCGCTTGTCTTTTGCGGCATTTTTATATGGGCGAACGGAATGAATCCGTTGACGGTATACGCCAAAATGCTTAAAGGCGCGTTCGGCTCCGAATTCGGTCTTACCGAGACGTTCGTCAAGGCGATTCCCCTTCTGTTATGCGGTCTCGGCGTAGCCGTCGCTTACCGGCTTTCGATCTGGAATATCGGCGCCGAAGGGCAATTTGCGATCGGCGCGATCGCCGCGACGGCGGTCACGATTTATTTTCCGGCCATGCCGGGGTATATGGCGATTCCGACGATGATCGTATTTGCGGTAGCGGGAGGGGGTTTATGGGGCTTGCTGACGGCGATTCCGCGCACGTATTTCCAGGTGAACGAATTGATTTCTTCGCTCATGCTGAACTACGTCGCTTTGCTGGCGCTTGATTATGTCGTGTTTGGTCCTTGGAAAGACCCGAAAGGATTTAATTTTCCGGGCACGGCCATGTTCAGCGACGCGCAGTCTTTGCCGCTTCTCGGAAGCACCCGGCTGCATTTCGGCATCGTATTCGCGATCGTCGCCGTTGTCCTTTATTTTATCGTCATGAAATATACGCGCTGGGGCTACGAGTGGCGGCTTATCGGCGCCAACCCGGAAGCGGCAAGGCACTCGGGCATTCCGATCAACCGCCATATTCTGCTCGTCATGATCATTAGCGGCGGGCTGGCGGGCCTTGCCGGAATGGCCGAGGTATCGGGCGTCGCACACCGGCTCATGTACGGCCTCTCGCCGGGCTACGGCTATACCGCCATCATTGTCGCCTGGCTGGCGAGACTTCATCCGGTCGGGCTTGTGCTTTCGTCCTTTCTGTTCGGCGGATTGATTGTCGGCGGATACAGCGTGCAGACGATCGGGTTGCCTTCGTCGATCTCGGAAATGATTCAAGGCGCAATATTGTTTTTCTTGATCGGGGGCGCAACGGTAAGCAAGTTCCGTCTGCGCAAGAACGGATAAGGGGGGCGAGAGGGCATTATGGACATCATCACTTTAATCGCCGCCGCGATTTCTTCCGGCACGCCGCTGCTGTTCGCGGTGCTTGGCGGCATCCTTATCGAGCGGTCCGGCATCATTCAGCTCGGAGCGGAAGGGCTTATGCTGATGGGAGCGGTGCTGGCCTGCCTCATGTACATCCGTACGGAAAGCCTGCTGGCAGCGATTGTTGTCCCGCTTGCGGTATGCGGATTGCTGGGCATGCTGCACGCCTTCTTGTCCGTCACGCTGCGGACGAACCAGATCGTAAGCGGCCTCGCCATGACGTTGTTCGGGAGCGGGCTTAGCGCCTACATCGGCAAGCCGATCAGCGGCCAGCCGCTGCCGGGCACGTTCCCGAAGCTCGACCTGCCTTGGCTGGAAGGCGTACCCGCGATCGGCGCGATTTTTGCGCATATGGATCTGTTGACCTGGTTCAGCTTCTTCTTGGTTATCGCGCTTCATCTTTATATTTATCGCACGTCGTGGGGACTGCATCTGCGGGCTCTGGGCGATAATCCGCCTACGGCCGACGTCATGGGGATTCCGGTGCAGCTGCTTCGTTACGGATACGTCGTCGCCGGATCGATGCTGATCGGGTTGGCGGGGGCCGACATGCTGCTCGTCTATTCCCCGACGTGGACGGAAGGGATGACGGCCGGGCGCGGCTGGATTGCCGTCGCGCTTATTATTTTCGCCAGATGGAACCCGGTTCGGGCTTTGTTTTGCGCTTATTTGTTCGGGGCGCTTGATTCGATCGGCTTCCGCATTCAGCTGACGGGAAGCGAGATTCCTTCTTATTTCTTGAAGATGATCCCTTACATCGTTACGATACTCGTTCTTATGTTTCTGGGCTGGCGCAACCGGAACAAGCCGTCCGGCTCCCCGGAATCGCTTGGCACTCCGTATATCCGCGAGCAGCGCTTATAAAGATTAACGGCGATACGAAAGGGATCGTCCGTCCACAAGGGATGACTTATCGTTTTGATTTGCTTTCTAAAAGGAGGGAGTGGCTGTGATGCTGCATGAACGGGAGCAGAGGCGTTCCTCCTCTGTCATTCATCCGCAAACGGCGGCCGAAGCGGCCGCCTTGTACAACGATTCGGCAGGCGAAGCGGTTTTCGTAGCCGGGGGAACCTGGCTGCGGACGCAATGGGAAGCCGGAACGGCGCGCTTTCCCGGACAGTTGATCGATCTGGGCCGGCTGCCCGGCATCTCCGGCATTGCGGAAACGTCGGAAGGCGTAACGATCGGAGCGATGACGACGCTGTCGGCATGCCGGCAAAGCGGATTGCTCCGCAGCGATTTCCCGCTGCTGGCGGAAGCCGCACGAGCCATTGCCGCGCCTTCCGTCCGAAACTTGGCGACGATTGGCGGCAATGTGATGTGCGGGGGCGGCGACGCGCTGCCTGCACTGCTCGTCTACGAGGCGCTGCTGCGTTTCCACGACGGCAAAGCCCCTTATTCGGTGCGGTTGGCCGATTGGCTGGCATCGCCCCGCAAGGACGCCGTTCTGCTCGGTGTTGAGCTGCCTTGGCCGGAAGCCGCCGCCGGAGCGGAACTTCATTCGGAAAACAAGCGGTTGACCGCTTACCATAAAGTCGGCCGCCGCGAAGCGTTCACGCCGTCGGTCGTGACGGTTGCCATCGACGGACGGCTGGACGCCGAGAGCGGCGAATGGCGGGACGTACGCCTTGCGATCGCCGGAGGACAGACCCCTCCTTCGCGGATTGCCGCGGCGGAGGATCTGTTGAACAACAGGAAGGCGGGGCACGGCACGCTTCCGGAGGTTTACGACATCGTGATGAACGAATACGAGCCGCATGGAGACGCGTTCGCTTCCGTCGCTTATCGGAAGAGGACGGCGGCCAATCTCGTCGTTGCGCAGTTATGGCAAGCGATGAACGGATGCGGCGCGGAAGAGGAGGGAGCGGCGCCATGATTTTAAATCGCGAAACGAGCGGCAGCCGGTGGCGCATTCGTCCCGACGGGCCGGATAAGGTAACGGGGCGGCTGTCCTATCTGACGGATCGGGTTATGGAAGGCATGCTTTACGGGCTCGTCTTGCGGAGCCCTCATCCCCACGCCCGCATCGTATCGGTGAAGACCGAAGCGGCCGAACGCCTGCCGGGCGTGCGCGCCGTATTGACCTATCGGGACGTGCCGGGGCTGAATGCGTATGGCATTGCGCACCCGGATCAGCCCGTCCTATGCGAAGACCGCGTTCGCTACGTCGGGGATGCCGTGGCCGCTGTCGCCGCCGATACGCGGGACATCGGAGAACGAGCCCTTGAGCTGATCGAAGTGGAATACGAGCCGCTGGCCGTAGTGGACGACGCGGAAGCGGCGATGCGGGACGATGCCCCGCAGCTGCATGAACGCGGCAACATTCTTCACCGCAATTTTTATCATAAAGGCGGAGACATCGAAGAAGGGTTCGCCAGCTGCGCCGTCGTTGTCGAAGAAACCTATTACACGCCGCGTCAAATGCATGCGTACATGGAGACGGAAGGCGGCTTGTTCGTTCCCGAAGCGGACGGACGGCTCACCGTTTATTCGCCGACGCAGCACGGCCGGATGGACCGGCTGCAGCTTTCGCGCATATTGGCGGTGCCGGAGGAGTCCATCCGGATCGTCTCGAGTCCGATCGGAGGATCGTTCGGCGGCAAGGACGAGTTGAACGTTCAGCCTTACGGGGCGCTTCTGGCGGTGCGCACGGGACTCCCGGTCAAAATCCACAATTCCAGGTGGGAGTCGGTGCGAGCGGGACTGAAGCGGCATCCGATGAAAATTAAGATGCGAACCGGCTGCGACGAGAGCGGCAGGCTCATCGCGCACGAAGCCAGAATTGTAGCGGATACGGGGCCTTACGCGACGTTGGGCGCGGAAGTGTTGAATTTTGCCGTCGAGCATGTCATTGGCCCATACCGCTACGACTTTCTGGATGTTAAAGGTTATTCCGTGTTTACCAATAACGGAATGTCCGGCGAGTTCCGGGGCTTCGGCGGCAACCAGGCCATCTTTGCCTTGGAGGGACAGATGGACCGGCTGGCGGCGACGCTCGGGATGGACCCTTGGACGTTCCGCAGCATCAATATGAGGCAGTCGGGCGATCCGGGACCGTTCGGTCAGCCGATCGCCGGGACGGACGGGGCGGAGCAAGTATGGCGGGACGTCGAGCAAAGCCCGCTGTGGCAGGAGCGGCTGGGAAGAGGGGCGGCAACTGCCGGGCGGACGGATGCCCCGTGGATCAGAACGGGAATCGGCGCGGCGATTGTGATGCATGGCGCCGGCCTTGGCGCAGGCATGCCGGACCCTGCCGGCGGCAAGCTGACGCTGACGGCCGAAGGGAAGATCGAGGCGGCGTTTGGCTATGAGGAATTCGGTCAAGGGCTTATCGCATCGCTTGAGCAGATGTTGATCGAGCAATTCGGCTTTGCGGCCTCCGATCTGTCCATCGTCATCGGCGATACGGACCGGACGCCGGACAGCGGCTCTACGACCGCCTCCCGCGCGACAAGCATGATGTGGCAAACGCTGCAAAGGCTCAAGAAGCCGTTTACAGAGCGGCTGTTGACGGAAGCTTCCGGCATGCTGGGCGTAAGCGCCGAACGGCTTCGGCTCGGCGAAGGCGGCATTTGGCGGAGAAGAGAAGGGGAGGCCGGGCCTTCGTTGTCTTACGCAGACCTTGCCGCCGGAACGGCCGGGCGGTTGCTTCAGGCGGATACGAGCTTCGCTTATCCGATGTCACCCGTCGACAAGGTCGGCGCGCATTTTATGTACACGTATTCGGCCGTCGTCGTCAAACTGGAGGTCAACATGCTGACCGGCCGCATTAAGGCGGTCGATCAATATCATTCCGTTGCCGCCGGACCCGTCGTCAACCCGCAAGGCTTTCTGGGACAGATTGAAGGCGGAAGCAATATGGCGCTTGGCTTTACGCTCATCGAAGACGCGGTGATGGTTAAAGGTCAATACGTGACGAGCAATTTCGACACCTATTTAGTACCGACGATTGCCGATTCGAGGGGTTCGATTACCGTTTCGGCCATCGAAGAGCTTCCGGAAGAGGACGGCTACGGGCCCCGCGGCATCGGGGAGGTCGGCTCGGTGACGCTGGCGCCGGCGATCGCCGCGGCGCTTTACGACGCAACGGGCAGGTGGGTTACGAAGCTGCCGGTCGAGCCGGAATGGCTGCAAGAGATGCCGGATTTTGCAAAGGCGGTGGAACGCGATGCTTAACAATAGCTCATCGGGAGCGGCGATGAAGCCGGCCGAAACAAGAGGCTTTACGATTCGGTTGAACGGCGAATTAACGACATTAAATATTAATCCGGCTAAACGGATGCTGGATGTGATCCGCGACGATCTCCGGCTTACGGGGACGAAGCGGTCCTGCGAAATCGGGCGCTGCGGCGCTTGCATGATTTTGGTGGACGGCGAACAGATGAACAGCTGCTTGCTGATGGCGTACCAATGCGAGGGAAAGTCGGTTACGACTATCGAAGGCGCGGCGCAGGACGAAGGCGTTCCGGACTGCGTGCAGCGGGCTTTCCTGGAGGAAGGCGGATACCAATGCGGGTATTGCACGCCGGGGATGGTTTTGTCCGCGAAAGCGCTGCTGGACCGGGTGCCCGACCCGACCGACGACGACATCGAAGAAGCGCTGTCGGGCAATTTGTGCCGCTGTACCGGCTACGGAGGGATATGGCGTTCCGTGAAACGGGCGGCGGAGCTAAGGAGGACGAAGGATGACATTGGATGAACTGAACGGAATGGACAGGGAGTCCTTTACGGAAGCGCTTGGCGCCATATTCGAGCATTCGCCTTGGGTGGCGCGGAAAGCATGGGAGAGGAGGCCTTATTCCTCAAGAGAAAAGCTGCACGGCGCGATGATGGATATCGTGCGCAGTTCGCCGGAGGACGTCGTCATCGGCTTGTTCCGCGCCCATCCGGACTTGGCGGCCCGGATCCGGATGGCCGACCACTCCGTGCGCGAGCAGCAGGGAGCAGGCCTGGACCGGCTCAGCCCAGACGAATTCGATTGGTTTGCGGCCGTAAACCGGCGGTATACGGAAAAATTCGGCTTTCCGTTCATTATGGCGGTGAAAGGCAAAAACAAAGACGACATCAAAGCGGCTATGGAAGAACGGCTTCTTCATAACCGCGAGGAGGAAGCGGCGCGGGCGCTCGAGGAAATCGGGCGAATTACCGGTTTCCGGTTGGCGGATCTGATTCCTTAATACGGGCGCCGCCGGCAGTGAAACGCGGAAGAAGTCCGTTAGGGACGAAAGGGGATGTGAGGATGAACGGTAAACTGACGACCCACGTGCTGGATACGTCGATCGGAAGGCCGGCGGAAGGAATGGGGATCGAGCTGTGGGGCATCGAAGGCGATAGCCGCTTACTGCTGGGGACGGCCGTCACCAACGCCGACGGGCGGGTGGATGCGCCTTTGCTCCAGGGGGATGAGCTGCGCGAAGGCATGTACGAGCTTGTATTTGCGGCGGAAGATTATTTCCGGGGGCAAAAGGTGCCGGACGATCGCCTTATTTTCGATCGGATTCCGATCCGGTTTCGCGTGAAGGATGTCACAGCGCATTATCATATACCGCTGCTGGCGGCTCCCGGCGGCTACAGCACCTATCGGGGCAGTTAAAGGAAGAAAGGGCGTGAAACGCATGTTGGATCTGATCATACAAGGCGGAACCGTCGTTCTGGCGGATGAAGTCCAGAAGCTGGACATCGGCGTTCGGGACGGCCGTATCGCCGTATTGGCCGAATCGCTGCAGGACGAAGGCTGTACGGCACGCTTCGATGCGCAAGGGCTGATCGTCATGCCGGGAGCGGTCGACATTCACGTCCATTTCAACGAGCCGAACTTCGGTCACTGGGAAGGGTTTGCGACCGGGTCGGCCGCCCTTGCCGCCGGGGGCTGCACGGCATTTGCGGATATGCCGCTGAACGGCAATCCGCCTACCGTAACCGGCGAAGCGCTGCAGCAGAAGCTCGATTTGGCCGAAGGCCGTACGGCCGTCGACTATACGCTGTGGGGCGGACTCGTTCCCGGCAATCTGGATCAGCTCGAAACGTTGGCGGAACGGGGAGTCATAGGCTTCAAGGCGTTTATGTCCAACCCCGGGGGAGAGGGGGAAGGACGCTTCCGCGAAGCGGACGACTGGACGCTGTATGAAGGAATGAAGCGAATCGCGGCGCTTGGCGGTTTCGTCGCCGTGCATGCCGAAAGCGATTCGATAACGTCCCGGCTTGCAGGGGAAGCTGTCGCCGCCGGGCGTATGGACGCACATGCGTTTGCGGCCTCCAGGCCGGCGATCGCCGAGCTGGAAGCGGTGAACAAAGCGATATTGTTTGCCGAGGAAACCGGTTGTCCGACGCATTTTGTCCATATTAGCACCCCGGCGGCGGTCAAATTGATCGGCCGTGCCAAAAAACGCGGCGTTCCCGTCACGGCGGAAACCTGTCCGCATTATTTGGTCTTAACCGAAAACGATATGGCGGCGCTTGGCCCCGTCGCCAAATGCGCGCCTCCGCTGCGGGACGACGCTTCGCGCGAAGAGCTGTGGTCGCTGCTCGCAGCCGGCGAACTGGACGTTGTGGCGTCGGACCATTCGCCTTGCCCGCCGGAGCTGAAGTTCAAGGAAGGGCTGTCGTTTTTTGAAGCGTGGGGCGGCATATCCGGTGCGCAAAGCAGTCTCGAGCTGATGCTCGACGAAGGATGGCTGAAACGCGGCATTTCTCTTCCACTGCTGGCGAAGGTGCTGTCCGCAGGGCCGGCCAAGAGATTTGGCCTTTATCCCCGCAAAGGCGAAATCGCCGTAGGGGCGGATGCGGACTTTGCCATCGTAAATGCCGAAAGCGGCTATACATTGGGAGCGGAGCAGCTGCAGTATCGCCATAAGCACAGCCCTTATGTCGGAAGGAGCTTCGGCTGCAAAGTCGCCGCGACTTTCGTTCGCGGGCGGCTCGTTTATACGGCGGAGGCGGGAGTCGTCGCCGCGGGAAGCGGCAAGCCGCTGCTCGAGCCGGCGCTTGCGCGGCAGAATGGCCGCCAGAGCGGCAGTTAAGCGAAAGCTTCCGAAGCAAGATTTGCTGCGAAGCGGAAACAAGGAGCGTATGCTCCGCAAATCTTTTTAGGAGGCCTCAGTATGATATCGATGAAGCAGGAAGCAGCCTCCTTCGTCACGGAGCTTCTCGGGGAGCTTGGCGCGATCGGAGCCGAGACCGGAGGAGGCGTTACGCGGCTGTTATATTCTCCGGAATGGCTGGAAGCGCAAAAATTTCTGGCCCGCCGCATGAAAGGACTCGGGTTCGAGGTTCGTTACGACCGCGTCGGCAACCTGTACGGACGCCTCCCGGGAACGATGAAGAACGGTCCGGTCATTCTCACCGGATCCCATATCGACACCGTCCGATGCGGTGGCCGATACGACGGGGCATACGGCATCGCCGCTGCCATCGCGGCGCTCAGCTATTTAAACGAAACCTACGGCCAGCCCACTTATTCCTTGGAGGTCGTCTCGTTCTGCGAAGAGGAAGGGAGCCGTTTTCCGCTTACGTATTGGGGCTCGGGCAATGCGGTCGGCTTGTACGACTGGGACGGAGCGGCCGAGGTTCGCGATGCCGAGAAAACGTCCTTGAAGGAGGCGATGGAAGCGGCGGGCTTCGGCAAGCCGGAGCAGCCCGAGGCGCTTAGAAGCGATCTCGCCGCGTATATCGAGCTTCATATCGAGCAAGGGCCGATCCTGGAACGAATGCATAAACGGATCGGCATTGTCGAAGCGATCGTCGGCCAGCGCCGATACGGCATCACCGTGCGCGGCGAAGCCAATCATGCCGGAACGACGCCGATGCCGATGCGCAAGGACGCGCTTGCCGGCGCCTCGGAAATGATCATTCAGCTGGAGGCGGAAGCCATTCAATGGGGCGAGCCGCTCGTCGCGACAGTCGGCCGCATCGAGGCCGCGCCCAATACGCCCAACGTCGTGCCGGAAACGGTTCAGTTTACGGTCGACATTCGCCATCACGACGAACGGGTGCTGGATAGCTTCAGCGGACACATCATAAACAAATTTAAGGAAATCGCGCGATGGAGAGGGTTGGAGCTTTCGACCGTATGCTGGTTGGAAGCGAAGCCGGCTCCGATGCATAAAGATTTAAGCGACAGGCTGGAGAAAATATCCGGCGATCTGTCGCTCCCTTACCGCCGCATGGTGAGCGGTGCGGGCCACGACGCGCAGCTGTTCCCGGGCGTGTGCCCAACCGCGATGCTGTTCGTGCCGAGCAAAGGAGGCATCAGCCATTCGCCGGACGAATATACCGCGCCCGACGAGCTGGCCGACGGCGTATCCGTGCTGGCTGCACTGCTGTACGAATTGGCTTACGAGGAGAAATTGCCATGAACATTTACCGCGAGCTTGCGCCATCGCCGCGCACAATTATGACCCCGGGGCCCGTGGAGGTCGACCCCCGCGTGCTGCGGGCCATGTCCTTGCCGGTACTGGGACAATTCGATCCGGAGTTTACCGCCATCATGAACGAAACGATGGAGATGCTTCGCGAATTGTTTCAAACGAAGAACCATTGGGCTTATCCCGTGGACGGCACGTCCCGTTCCGGCATAGAAGCGGTTTTGACCAGTATTATCGAGCCGGGTGACCGCGTGCTCATTCCGATTTACGGACGTTTCGGGCATCTGCTGCACGAAATTTCCGATCGCTGCGGCGCAGAGGTCGTCACCTTGGAGAAGGAATGGGGCACCGTATTCGAGCCTCAGGAAATTATCGACGCAATTCAAAACGAAAAGCCGGCCATCGTCGCGCTCGTCCACGGCGAAACGTCTACGGGACGCGTCCAGCCGCTCGAAGCGATCGGCAAAGCGTGCCGGGAGCTTGACGTATTGCTTGTCGTCGACGCCGTCGCCACGATCGGCGGCGTGCCCGTTAAGACCGACGCCTGGTGTCTGGACGCCGTAATCGGAGGCACGCAAAAATGCATTTCCGTACCGGCCGGCATGGCGCCCGTCACCTATAACGACCGCATAGAGCACAAAATCGCCGCCCGCAAACGGGTGGAGCGCGGTCTCCGCGCAAGCGGGGAAACGGACTTTCCAAACGCAAGGCCGCAAATCCAAAGCAACTACCTGGATCTCGGCCAGCTGCAAGATTATTGGAGCCCGGCGCGGCTGAACCACCATACGGAGATGACCTCGATGCTTTACGGGCTGCACGAAGGGCTGCGCATTTTGCTTGCCGAAGGTCTGCCTGCGCGCTTCGAACGTCACCGGCTTAACGAGAGGGCGCTCGTAGCGGGTCTGGAAGCGATGGGTATGAGCCTGTACGGCGACCCGTCCTGCAAAATGACCGTCGTCACATGCGTGACGATTCCCGACGGCATTGACGGAGAATCCGTCAGAGCGATGCTGCTGAACAGCTTCGGCATCGAGATCGCCAGCTCGTTCGGCGCATTGAAAGGGCGGATTTGGCGCATCGGCACGATGGGCTACAGCTGCAGCATGAAAAACGTGCTTCACTTGCTCGGCGCGTTTGAAGGGGCGCTTCTCCGCCACGGCGCCAAAATCAACGCCGGCGCGGCGATTGCAGCGGCGCTTGACGTCTATGAAGGCAGCGCGAAGACGGCTGCTATTAATGCTTGATCGTTTCGGCCCGCATCCGCGCGTTTGACGGTTGAACCGCCATTCGGGAGAAACAGCCGGCGATTCGGCCGGTGTTGACCGGCTGTTATAGCCGCCAAGTCCGGCTTCGAAAGACATAATAGGTCAGCGGGCGAATATCCGTCTCAACCGAAGTTGGAGCGGGACCATATGCGTTATGAAGGAGGGAGAGAGCCGTGAACGGGCACGACGAATGGTTAAGGTCATTTCCGAAAGCGGAGCTGCACGTCCATCTGGACGGAAGCGTCAAGCCGGAGACGCTGCGCGAGCTTGCCGAGCGCCAGGGAGCAAGCTTGCCTGAAGGGGATTTGCGCGGGCGGATGACGGTTGATCCGGATTGCGGCAGCTTGACGGAATATTTAAGCAAATTTTCGTTTGTCCTTCCTTTTCTGCAAACGGCGGAGGCGCTTGAACGCGTCGCTTACGAAACGGCGGAACAAGCCGCGGACGACGGCTGCCTATACGTCGAAGTCCGGTTTGCGCCGCTGCTGCATACGGAGCGCGGCTTAACCGCGGAGGAAGCGGTTAAGCATACGGTTAACGGATTGAGGCGCGCGGAGCGGGAGCTGGGCATTACGGCCAGAGCCATTGTCATTGCGATGAGGCATGAAGGCTTCGAACGCAACCGGGAGGCGATCGAAGCCGCCGCCCGATATTTGGGCGATGGCGTGTGCGCCGTCGATTTGGCGGGCGATGAGGCCGGATATCCTCCCGAATTGCATCAACGGCTGTTCGATTTGGCCTCGGAGCGCAAGCTGCCGGTTACGATTCACGCGGGAGAAGCCGGAGGCGCGGCCAACGTTCGCTACGCCGTCGAACGACTTGGAGCGGTCCGGATCGGGCACGGGGTTCGGATCAAAGAAGACCCCGAAGTCATCGAACTGGTCCGCAGCAGGCGGATTCCGCTGGAGATGTGCCCGCTCAGCAACATTCAAACAAAAGCCGCGGACGGCTGGGAGCGTTATCCGATTCGGGACTATATGGATCGCGGCTTGATCGTAACGGTCAACACGGACAACCGAACCGTATCGGGCACGACGATGACGAACGAGTACAAGCTTCTGGCCGAAAAGCTTGGCTTCGGCTTCGACGAGCTGGCAGCGGTCAGTTTAAACGGCATTGATGCGGCTTTTGCGGATGAGCCGCTTAAAGCCGAACTGAGGATTCGGATGAAGCGCAAACTGGCGGAAATCGGGGTTGCGTTGAAAGAATAATAGTCTCATGATGAGAGTAACATTTAATGTTGTTAAATAAATAAAGAATTTAATATAGTTAAATTATATATTTAACGTCATTAATTCAATGAACAACTTGCGTGTGGAAATCCTTAGGCTATTTTCGGCTAGTGCAGTAAAATCCAAAATCCATAGATTATCCCCCTTTTCCTGCGGTACATGCAAGGAGGGGGATTTTTGTTTTTCAATATGGAGTCCTTTATAGGCCGGGAAGGGAGGGAATCTATCTGGTGCATCAATGGAGATTGCTTTTATCGTATGGTCCGTCCATTAACGTTATTCTCAGTCGAGCAGGCTTTGCAAGAAGTGTAAATTAACTATGGCGCCTTCCATAAAATGTGAGTACAATCAAGTTGACATGCTTCGCATACATTCCAAGGTCCGTTACTAGACAAGAGAGGCGATAAAGATGAGAGTACACGAATTCGCAATCGGCTATACGCTGGAAAGAGAAGCTTTGATGGACATTTCGCGAAAAGCTTCGCGTTTTGTTTCCGACATCGTTTTAAAGTTCGAATATTCCGGAGCCGAACACGCAGTCGATGTCAAAAGTCTGCTTGGCATCTTGCTGCTGCCTATTCAAAGCGGCGTTTCCTTAAGATTGGAGACGAAAGGAGAAGACGAACTGGAAGCATTGGAATATGTGCTTGAAATGTTCGAGAAGCAAACGGCGGGCGGACATTAGAAAATAAACAAAATTGTTTACATTATTATAATTATGTTAACTTGATGGCAATTGACGGAATCCATGCGAAAATATTCAACGGAAGGAGCGATTATGATGAACATTTTGATTACGGGAGCAAGCCGCGGGCTTGGTCTTGCGCTTGCGGACGAATCGTTGAAGCGAGGGCATTCGGTTATCGCTGCGGTACGTTCCCCGGAACACGGAGGAAAGCTTGCCGAGCTGCGGGAACGATACGGAGCAAACGTGGAAACCGCGATGTTCGACGTGACGGACGAAACGGCGATCGCCCGATTCGCCGCCGGATATGCCGCCCGCGGGAAGCGGTTGGAGGCCATTATCAACAATGCGGCCATATTAACCGAACGCGGGTCTTCGATTGAGGAGCTGGACATGACCGAGGTTGCCCGCACTTTCGACGTGAACGTCTTGGGACCGATGAGAGTCGTGAAGCATCTGCTGCCGCTGATGGACGGTACGGGCGGCGTTATCGTCAACATTTCGTCCGAGGCGGGAAGCCTGCACGGGGCATACGGCGGGGATTACGCTTATGGAACGAGCAAAACGGCGCTGAATATGTTTACCGAACAGCTGAAGCACGCGGTGAAGCCGCGCGGCATTGCCGTATACGCAGTTCATCCGGGCTGGATGAAGACGGACATGGGCGGAAGCGAAGCGCCGGGCGATCCTCGAACGAGCGCGAGCGGCATCCTGGATCTGATCGAGCGGCGAACGGCACCCTCCAGACGTTTCTCGTTCGTCGATTATTCGGGATCGGCAATGGACATTTAGCGAGATTATTGAATTTGAACTACATAACAAAAATTATGTTAACTTATTTCGAGTCAATCAAACTGTGTGACTTTCATTTGACGTTCATTACTATTGACTGTCCGGAAGGAGTGTGGGAGCGAATATGAACATCCGCTTGTTGACGGCTGACGACGCCCTGGCTTACAGAACGATCAGGCTGGAATCGCTCTTGACGAATCCGGAAGCGTTCAGCGCCAGCTATGAGGAGGAAAGCGCATATCCGATCGATCGTTTTTCAAGCCGGCTAAGCGGGGAGCATTCGTTTACGTTCGGGGCGTTTGACCGCGCGGAGCTCGTCGGTACCGTAACTTTAGTATGCGAGCAGCGGGCAAAGTTAAGGCACCGGGCTTATATTTACGCCATGTACGTCACCCCGTTAAAGCGGGGGCAAGGGATCGCGAAAGCATTACTGGAACGCGCACTTCAACGGGCCTTAGAATACGGCGGGATCGAACAGGTACATTTGACCGTTGCGGCGGGCAATGCCGGCGCGAAACGGTTATATCGTTCCTACGGCTTTGAGGCCTACGCGACCGAAATAAACGCTTTAAAGCTGGGCGAGTCTTATTATGACGAAGAGTTTATGGTGTACTTTTTGGACAATCGTCGAGACGAATACAGCTAATATATAAGGCGTTCGGCCGCTTTGGAGAATACTTCGACACGGAGATACGGAAAGGGGACGTTGCCTACAAACGATTTTTCGATGAGCGTGAGCAGCCGGATTTCCCGGACGTAGCCCTGAGATCGTACACGCTCGGCGACATTATCAACGGCGTTCTGGAAGCGGGCTTTGTACTTAAAAAATTTGAGGAGCACCGCGGTTGGCACAACGAAAATATTCCGTGGGAATTTACGATCGCCGCGAACAAACGGCCGATATGACGCCTGCTCCTGCAATTTTGAACTGAAAAAACCACTAATTATTAGGGTTATTGCATAATTCGTTCCATGTTAAAATCAACCCTGTTACCGGATGATAACGCTTACATATAAAAGGAGGGGAGAGTCGAACAATTGTAGGCCCGGGCATTTCCTCAAACCTAAATGAAGGAGGTTATTAGGAGCATGTTATTGTCCCAAAAGCTTATGAGCCTAGGTTTGTCGGTGTCGTTGCTGTTTACGATGTTCGTGCCGTTCGCAGGGGCGGCGGGGCAGGAGCGGCCGGATCTTGAAATTCCGAAAAGCAAAATTCAGTCGTATGTGGAAGCGATGCAGCCCGGATGGAATCTCGGCAACACGTTTGACGCCACGGGAGAGGATGAAACGTCTTGGGGCAATCCCCGCGTGACGAAAGAGCTCATCGACCGCATCGCGTCGGAAGGCTATAACAGCATCCGCATTCCGATTACGTGGGATCAACGGATGGGTCCAGCGCCGGATTACACGATCGCTCCTGCCTTTTTGGACCGCATCGAAGAAGTCGTTAACTGGTCGCTCGACGCCGGACTGTACGTTATGATCAACCTGCATCACGATTCCTGGCTGTGGGTGAACCGGATGGGCTCCGAGCGCGACACCGTACTTGCCCGCTATAACGCGGCGTGGACGCAAATCGCGGAGCGGTTCAAAAACTATTCCGATAAGCTGTCTTTCGAGAGCATTAACGAGCCGCGCTTCTCGGACGGATGGGGCGGAGGAGGCGAAGAGCATGAAGCGATGCTCCGCGAACTGAACGCTTCTTTCCATTCGATCGTGCGCGCCTCCGGCGGCAATAACGAGGAGCGGCCGCTCGTGCTGCCCACGCTGGAAACGAACGCGGCGCAAGACAAGCTTGACGCGCTGGTCCGCACGTTCGACGAGCTGAACGATCCGAACATGATCGCCACCGTCCATTATTACGGGTTCTGGCCGTTCAGCGTCAACATCGCCGGATATACCCGCTTTAACGAAGAAGTAAAAGACGATATCGAGCAAACGTTCGACCGCGTCTACGAGACGCTTGTTTCCAAAGGCATTCCGGTCATTCTGGGCGAATACGGGCTGCTTGGCTTCGATAAAAACACGGGAACGATCGAGCAGGGCGAAAAGCTGAAGTTTTTCGAGTATTTGCTGCATTATGTACAGGACAGAGGCATTACCCATATGCTGTGGGATAACGGCCAGCACCTTGACCGCCGCGAGCTTCAATGGAACGATCCGCAGCTGATCGGCATGCTGAAAGCCAGCTGGAAGGGCCGTTCGGCAACGGCGGAAACCGATTTGATCTATTTGGCGAAGGGAGCCGAACCGCAGGATGCCGTCATCCGGCTCGAGTTGAACGGCAACAAGCTGACGGCGCTTCGCCATAACGGCAAAACGCTCCGCAAAGGCGCCGATTATACGGTCGAAGGCGATACGTTGACGGTGAAAGCAAGCGTTCTCGCCAAGCTGACGGAAGACGGAGAATACGGGGTAAACGCGAAGCTTGCGGCCGATTTCAACAAGGGAGCGGACTGGGCGTTTGACGTCATCGTGTACGACACGCCGGTATTGGAGGATGCTTCGGGCCAAACGGACGACTTCGCCATCCCGACCGCCATTAACGGCGACCGGCTCGCGACGATGGAGGCGGTATACGCCGACGGAAGCTATGCGGGTCCGCAAAACTGGACTCCGTTCAAAGAATTTGCCTACGCGTTCTCGCCGTCTTACGATACGAACGAGATCATGCTGACCCAAAACTTTTTCAACGAGGTGAACGACGGAGAAGTAAGGCTGACGTTCCACTTCTGGAGCGGCAAAACCGTCCAATATACGATTACGAAAACGGGAACGGCCGTTACCGGATCCGCCGTTCAATAAAAAAAGCCAGCCAGCCGCACGTCGGCTGGCTTTGCCGCATAAGCGGGTCAGTCGGAACAAAAAGGAGCGAACGAATAATCCCGATAGGTTTTTATTTATTCCAGCGTACGGAGGCTTGCTCAAAGGCATGGAAGCCGATTTGTCAAAGGTTACGGTTATATAAGAAGCGGCTAAGTTCAGGACATATCTCGATTCAGATCACCCAGAAAAGGAGGTGAGTCAGATTTTATTGCCAATATTCAGGATTTTTGATGCATCGCATACATCTTTGTGACTAAGGGCTGTCCAGCATGAATAACAAAAGTGAATTTGTAGTTTAATTCAATAGGGCTGCATTGATAAACCACATTCACTAGAAACGCGACTCTGAGGATTATTGTCGATGGCACTAACAATTCCACTATGTGCCGCGCAGCAAATTCAGGTCGATACCTTGATCGCCGAAGCCCAACAGGAGTACAACGAAGTCATAAATAAATTTCCTAATTAGGGCTTGCTGAACAAGATTCGTTCCATTTACACCCAACGTAAGTCTCTAAACCCAAGCAGTC
>NZ_JBHUMY010000028.1:0-37867 GCF_042685365.1 Paenibacillus thailandensis
CGAAAATTCTACTTTAATACGGTAAATCGATAAAATTTGTGTCTACTATCTTGACAGAGGTCCAATCCTCTGATAAGTGACGCGGCGATCAAATCCAATTTTGGAAGCATAATCGTAAAACGAAGCACATTTGGCTACAAAAAAATCTACAATCACGGCGCAACGCCTCCCGAAACCGTGCAATTAACAAACACATATCCTGTCAGTTTTCAAACCGAGGCGTTTTGGTTGATGTGGGATCACCAAGGAAGGGATGAACTTAGAGGTCTGCTCAAGGATGTGCAGAATCGCGAATCCATTGACTTGGAGACTTTGGTTGAGGGAAGCCTTCATGCCGTTGAACATGCCATAGCTTCGGCGATACCGGCCGTTGTAAGGTGCAGTATGGCTGATTTTCAGCACACCTCTTTTTATTCTGGCTCAGCATTGTTTGGAATGCCCGGAATGTTCTTCTACGACAGCCAAGCAGGAGGCGGTTCGGGGATAGTCGAGGTTGTCGCTGAAAAGTTCGGGGTTCTATTGGAGAAAGCCCAACTGATCATTAGCAGCTGTGGTTGTTCGGACGGCTGCCCATCCTGCATTCAGCTGTTTCATTGTGAGAAGCAGAATGAGCCGCTGCATAAGGCTGGGGCCTTATTGGTAATCAACCATTTACGAAAATCTTTCGGATAAAGGGAGCTCGGAGCCATTCTTCTGTCGAGATACATTAACTTTCTGGAATGAGGATATTCGAATGGAATCTGCATTCCCGATCTTAGAAGGTGCCGTTCCTCTTTGTGTGTTTGAAGATGGCCAGGCAATTCCTATTGAATTGGATGCAACGTTGTTGTCCAGGTTGAACGAAACATTTGAAGAACATCAATATATGCTTTCGCTGGTTAATCCGGGAATGACGTTACGATCTAATCCTTACGAATGATCTATATAGGGAGAGAATTTAAATGGTTGAAATTACCAATGCAAACTTAAGATTATGGAATATCCCTTCAACTCGGACCAAGGAAGTATGGCAAAGATGGGCAGAATTTGCTCTCACATTCGATGGTTACGACTACTTTAAAAGTGACGCTGACGAATTAGTCAACCTGCATGCTACGGTTGCCGAATACTATAATACCAATAAGCGCCTTCCTAGCGAACTCAATCTTTCAGAGTTACGGGCATGTTTGTTTGCGTTGCATAGAATGTGGCGTCATTCCGGAGAATGGGATCTGGCCCCTAAGGACAAAGCATTCATAAAAAAGTTAATCAACGCGATCAGAGATCATGTAAAGGAAAATGAAGCACGGTTACCATCCCTTGTCGACCAAGCTATCGAGTATGCCGCTTACGCGCACCAGGGTCAGAGGCGTAAAGGCACCAATATCCCTTATATTAGTCACCCTTATGCTGTAGGAATGATTTTGCAGAAGGCAGGGTGTTCAGAGGAAGTCGTAGCTGCTGGGATTTTACACGATACGCTTGAAGATACCGAAACGACGGAAAGAGACTTGCTTGAGCGGTTCGGGCCAGTGGTGCTAGAAATTGTCAAAGGCTGCTCGGAACCGGACAAAGGGGCGTCTTGGGAAGAGAGAAAACAGCATACGCTCGATGAACTTAAACACGCTTCATTACCAATTCGGCAGGTGTCTTGCGCAGATAAGCTGCATAATATACGTTCAATTCAGAGGGATTTGAAGGTACACGGGGAGGACGCTTGGAAAAGGTTTAAACGCGGACGGGAGAGTCAGGAGTGGTATTACCGAGGTTTGGTAGAAAGCCTAGGCTACGCTTCTCGCTTTGAATTATTAGACGACCTTCAAGACGCAGTCGAAGAAGTATTTGGTCCGACATTGTTAAACGCAGAATGGAAGAAGTTGAGAAGGAATCGTAAATTCATAGACCTCGCATTCGAAACGGCCTACGGGAACCCGGAGTCGATCAAGGATCGTGAACTCCAATTCAAACGTCTTGGTGCATCGGATCTGATGGACACAATCCATACGAAAGCTTACTCTGTTGAACTGATCAACAGTGAGGATTTTTCTACAATGGCAGCATATCTGCAGATGCGTGGTATCGAATTCCAATCGAACAGCGAGGGTCCCATGATTCTGATTGGTTTCAGTACTGCTCTAAAGCAGTTGCTCAATATGTATCCGTCCGAAGTGTATCTGCATTTCAAGAGAAACATGGATCGTGGAATTTTATAGAAGGAGCGTATGATGAAGAGCGTATTTTCCCGACTATTTCGGGTGTTGAATAACAGTAATAGTCATCCTCACGAGGACTTCTTAACTGAAGTGTTCGCCGAACTTCTCTGTGATCAGGAGACGATGAGTGATTTTCTCGAGAATGTATTAGAAATACCGGTGCAGGAAGTGAAGCATTCATCCATTCAAACACAGGTGACGTTTCCGGCTTTGCCTCATCATCAGATGGATAGCCGCCCGGATATGGTGATACGATTTTATGAAGGACAGAAACCATATGTATTGTTCATCGAAAGCAAGCTAGGCTCTCAGGAAGGAACGGATCAGCTCTCTAGATACGAGGATCACCTCAGCGTACTCACTAGTCAAGGAACAAAATGTTATCTGTTTTATTTAACCCAATATTCTGATGAAAAGGATGCTTCGCTCGTATTAGCGAATCACAAAAACATAGTTTTCAGGCAGTTGCGGTGGTTTCACATTTTCAAGTGGATTAAGCAGTTGGATTCGAAGAATAGCTATGCGTCCAAAGTTTTGGATTATATGGGGGAGATCGGATTGGAAGATAATCGGCAGTTCACACCAGTTGACGTATATGCTATTCAAAACATGAATCGGCTACAACGAATGATGGACGAGTGCATGGATGGAGTAGTAGACGGAATAATGGCAAAATATTTCGGAAAGGCGCTTCAGCAAAATAACCGTTATACCCAGTTGAAGTATATGAGACGGTACGTTAAAGCTAGCGAGCAGGAGGGGCGAGCCACAGAGGTGGCTGTAGGTTTTTATTTAACAGATGACGATTACCCCATTGTTTCCGTTGTTTACGAATTCTGTCCACGACGCTGCTCAGACGTTTCTAAAGTAGTAGCTGCCTTACAGAACTTTATTGCTGCACATTCGAGCTGGGAAACTTTCAATCTAAACACTGACGCAGAATGGCAAGGGATTACTTGTGGCCGTAGGCTAGTCGATTTTCTTCATCATGAGGATCACATTTACGAAATTCAAAAGTTCTTCCTTGATAAATTAAATGAGCTTCAAGAGATCAAGATTAATCATCCGGACTTGCACTGGAAATAACTGCTCGCAATAGAAAAGCAGAAAGACCTGGAGGCAACCATGAACATTACCCAAATTGAAGAAGCTTTGAATATTCCCGAAACATCACTGCGTTGTCAACGTGTGCTGGATGAAGTCCAACCCGTGCTTCGTCAACTTATGGACCAGTTCAAAAACAAATATGCGAATGCCGCCCCGGAATTGCTCGATTACCATGTGCACACATACGAAGCTACGCTTCGTACAACGATGCATGATGCCAGGAATCCGAAATATGCGGCAAGCAAACAGAATTCTGATATTGGCAAAAAAGCATTTGTTGAATTCATGGACAAAAGCTTCTTTCAATCCGAGTACTCCGCTTTAATGCTATCGTTAAACGGAGCAGATCGAAAGTTGAAAATTATATTGTCCAGCAATTTCTATCCTTTCTGGGAGGCAGTGCGGACTCAGCGAAACGTAGATGAACTTAGCGAGATCCTAGATTCACTTTCGGATCGTGTAAGTATTTATGTTAGCGATAAAGACGAAGTGATGATAAACAAATCAGACTTGATTCCCTATGTCCAAAAATGTGCAAATGAGAAGCGGCGTCCATGGATTTATTTTGGGACATTAATTGATTTTGATCAGATCCCGCCAATGGATGAACTAGTTGATGTGATATGGGACACTTGGAATTTGCTTGAACCAATAAGAAAATTTATACGTAATGAGGCTGCTAACCATGCACTATCTTTAACGATATTGGAACAGTTCAATTCTCATGCTGAGGATATCAAGCTCACTCTCCATGGCAAAGAATATGTTGTTAAGTTCGATCAAGTGAATCAAATCAAACCTAACCAACGCCGGCAAAAATTCGGGATCTATGATAAAGGCCAATTGGTAACGGATGGGATGTTAGAAAACTACTTGCGGGAACCCAATGAAGCGATCGGCGTGTTTGTCAACGGATATGGGCATCTCTTCTATAATCTTCGCAACTTACATGGAAATGGACTTATTCAGTGGGCGATAACGAAAAGCTTTAAGTTCCGAGGTAAAGATCAATACTCATCTAGTCATAACAAAGAATATCAAACGAAATCACTTGAAGAATTAGTGAAGCACGGGTTTCAGCTTGATGGGAATTCGTTTATTGTTGGTGCTTGGGATAATGAGAAGCTGCTGTTTACGGAGCCAATCGAAAATGTGAAGAGCAGGTTGATCACAGCTGTTGCACTATTCGCAGATTGTACAGGAATGATCCATCTTCCCAAAGATCCACCAGAGCCATTCATTCAGGATCATGAACCTCATGCTGAGGAAGAGGATGAAATGGAAGAGGGTTTTCAGCACGATTTTAACCTGAGCGCCATCTTATCCAATGTACGCGAGAGTCCCTTCACATATCCGGACGCTATTGTTCGGGATTTCCATTTGAACCTGACGAGCCTGGAAGACAAACATTTTGTCATCCTGAACGGGATATCCGGTACGGGGAAAACAAGACTTTGCTTGCTCTATGCAAACGCGGTATACGGCAAAACGTACGACGCGATGAATCCGTATTTGAAAGTCATTCCGGTTCGGCCGGATTGGACCGATTCTACGTCTTTATTCGGTTATTACAGCGCTTTGGAAAAAAGATATGTTCGGACGCCATTCCTGAACGCCGTGCTTCAAGCCATCCAGGAAGGAAAACCGATGTTCATTGTGCTGGACGAGATGAATCTGGCCCGCGTCGAATACTATCTGAGTGACTACTTAAGTGCCATTGAATCGAGACAGCCGATTCGTCTGCATACGGAAAGCCATATTACAGATGTTCCGCAGGAGCTACATATCCCTCACAACCTCTATGTAATAGGCACGATCAACGTGGATGAGACGACGCACAGCATCTCGGATAAAGTGTTGGACAGAGCCTTCGTCATGACATTGTCGGATGTCGATCTGGATCAGTTCTGGGTTCAGGCAGAGTCCAAGTATAAAACTGCCTTACAGGAGGAATGGGAGCTGCTACAGGAGCTCCATCGTAAATTAAGACGATATGACCTTCATTTCGGGTATAGAACGATGAATGAGATGCTCCGTAAACTTTACGCCAATGTTGAGCTTGATCCGGATATCCGGATGGAAAAGAAGGAGGCGGTAGATCGGGTTATCGCTGAGAAAGTACTGCCTAAGATTCGCGGAGATGAACGGATTGATTCCCTGCTAAGCGATTTAATAGATTGGACGAGGGCAGTGTTTGGTGACGGTTCGGAGTCGCTTCATCATCTTCAGCGTATGAAGGGAGAACTGGATCGATATGGTGCAGCCCAGTTCTGGAGATAGTCTTGAGTTTTTGTGCCCGGATACGGGGATATGGACTCCCATCGAGAAAATGCGTTTCGAAGAGGCCAAAACGTATCGATGGAGAACGACATACCATGCTCCATTCCGATTCCTATTGAATGGTATGCCATTGCCAATGGTCTCTACGGATTACGGCTGGGAAGGCGAGTGGCCGGCGCCTTTTCAGTCTGGCATGCTGGAATTCACCATCGAGCAGGTAAAGCGTGTAACCGTAGAAACCTATTTGTATTCGGATAAGCGGAAGTTAACCGAAGACGATTTTGGGCAGATGATTTCGGATATTCTTACAGAAGCCGCGGCTTGTTTTCAGCATTGCGGTGTACAATCGAAGTTTAATAACAGCGGTTTTGTGCGGAAAATATCCATGGCCCAGTGGGATTATATCGATCGGACATTTTATCGTTTGCAGCGAACGTTCAAAGAAATTCAAACGGAGCCGCTTCGCAGGCTAAGAACAACGGATCAATGGATTCGCAGAGAAAATGTGAAGCATGTAACGCCGGCTCTGCTCGCTTGGTCGGAACGTCATTCAGGTAATGGCATGAGTTCGGAGATTCCTGTTCCGGAGCTTATTTGGTCCGGTGTACGGGAAGATACCTTCAACGTATATGAGAATCAAGTTCTGCTTCGACAGCTGCATGAATTACAGCGTCTTCTGCGTGAATATCAAGCTGCAGCTGTTGATGCCATACGATTGAAAGCAGAGCATTATCTTGACCGTATCCACTATTGGCTTCGGTCTTCCTTCTTGCATCACATACAGCCTTATGTCGGTCCGGTTGTGGTTTCTCAAGCGTTTCGCAAGCATCCGATCTATCGCAATTGGTTTTCTTGGTTTCATCAGCTTTATCAGTTTAAGGAGTATTCGATCGGCCTCAAACACTCGATTCCGCTGAAGGATACGTATCATCTATATGAAATCTGGGTCTTCATGCGGATGGTAAAGATTCTCCGGGAAAAGGAAGTGCTGCTGGATCCTGCCGGGCTGTTTTCCCTGGAGCAGGACGGTCTTGTATTGAATTTGTCCGAGAAGAAAGAGAGTCGAGTTAAGCTTGTTGGCGGAGCGACGCTTGCGTACCAGCGGTGGTTTACAAGCGCTACCCAGGATTTCGTCACGTACACGCATGGGATGAAGCCCGATATTGTTCTCGAATCAGAGGGGAAGCTAACTATTTTTGACCCCAAATACCGGCTTGACCATAATCTTCCGTTGGCACTCGGCGAGATGCACAAGTATCGGGATGGGATCGTGAGCAAAGCGGACGGGAGCAGGGTGGTGGAAGAGGTATATATCATCACGCCGGCACCTGGGGAGGAAAATTCGCACCTATTCGGAGATGAGTATCGCCAGCGGTATCAGATGGGGGCTTATTGTTTAAAGCCAGGCGGAAATGGCCAAGAGCTGGAGGACAAATTAGCTGAGATAGTAATGGCAATGGAAATATAACTGGGAGAATGAAATGACCGGGGAAGTGTACGAACTCTTAAGCCCCGAAATTGGATTTGAGTCTAGGTTACTTAACATAGTAAGCTAGATGAAGAACCAGTGGAGGGGATTTTTTATTCAACGGAGACGATTTACGATCGAGTTCAAACAGCACGTGATTCAAGAAGCGAAAGAGGTCGGGAATGCTGTGCAAGTAGCGCGCCGACATGACATAAATCCCAAGATGCTGTACCATTGGATAGAGCAATCGGAACACACAGATTGGAAAACAACCGATTCTTCGTCTAAAGCGGTTGCGGCTAATACGCCATCGCCTCAGGAATTTCGTTCGCTTGAGGGCGAGAACAAACAACTGAAGGAGCTCTTAGGCGAAAAAGATCTGGAGGTTGCTGTTCTTCGTGATTTGCTAAAAATGCAGAACCCAGCTTATCGGACAAAATTGAAATAGCCGACAAATGGATTAAGCTGCAAAGCCAGCTTTAACCGGTAGGCACGCCCGGTTAACAGATTGGTATCCTTCAGGCGGTACAGCGGTTCCTTTAGTTCCGCCTTCAGATTCACTTCGTTTTTCAGTCAGATGTATTTTGTTTTCTTCATTTCGGTCGCTCTTTTTGCTCTTGGATCGACTGCTTTGCCGACAAGGCGGTATAAGCGTAATGCTGTTCATGATGTCGTTTGTGTATATCCCGGTGATCCGGTACAAGCCTCAATTCGAGAAACTGGGAGCGGTTATTTTCTGCAGCTATTTCCAGATGAAGAAGGAAATATTGTTGGGTTGAAGGAGCTTATGGAGTTATTAAAAGATTGGTGTAGATGTAACGATCTATCATAACTCATACTGCTGTGTGAGCAACTATAGACTGCAAAAGCTGCCATCCCAACCTGATAAGCGGTTTTGAAATCGACGGGCATTCGACAGATCGACTTATGCATTGACAGATTAAACGGTAATTCCTATAATTATTATTAGTAGATTGTACCTATTTTGGTAGTGCTAATAGAGGAAATCATGTGCAAACTTGTCGAAAGATGAGGACGCAAAGCTACGGGTCTAAGGTGGTAACTATGATGGCCGAGCTGCAGCTATAACGTTGCATATATACAACGAACGCCGCCCTTAGAATTTTTTTCTAAGGGCTTCTTTGCACCATGGGACGGGATGTGATAGCAAATGTTTCCGCAGCGCGAAGATGAAAAGGAAACGATGATAGATTATTTGGCGAGTACGGGCGAGTATTTGGCCAAACAAGCGGCATGGCTGGACGAGCTCAAGCTGCGGCTTTGCTCCGATGCCGAAAATATATTGAATATGATGCTCGAGCACCGTAAAGAGCTGGAAGCTCAAGGAGAGACGAAGCACCAATTGGTTGCAGAAAAGCTCGATGAGCTGCAAGTTCTGATCGAAGATCGTTTGCTCGAACTAAAGGACAGCATCCTCCGTGAGCTTATACATGTCCGAACTATGGCTTCGGCTAATCATAGCCAGCTGGAGCAAATCATAAAGTCCAATGCGGCCAGCCTGACAGATAGATTAGATCAAGTATCCTTACAGCAGGAGAAGATGACGGAACG
Organism: Paenibacillus thailandensis; assembly: GCF_042685365.1. Lineage (NCBI taxonomy): Bacteria > Bacillati > Bacillota > Bacilli > Caryophanales > Paenibacillaceae > Paenibacillus > Paenibacillus thailandensis. Next base: position 8,620 of record NZ_JBHUMY010000028.1, read on the forward strand.
AAAAATCAGTCTGATGAGCGATCAAATTTACCGGATCGAGCAAAATATGGTGCATACCATGGAGAATGCCAGGAAAGGGATAAATCATTCGCTGGCGGTTGAATTAAAACGGATGAGCAGATTTGTAGCAGGTACTGCTGCTATTGCGGTTTTGGTTACTGCAGGTTTGTGTTACGCCGTTGTGAAATGGATGGGCGCCTCATGAAATTCTCTTATACGATTCTTTCAACCGGCTCTGTCAGGTTTGTATGCGGAAACAGCGAAGCGGTTGTGCCTCACGCGGTGTTTACTAATATAAACGATTCTTTCTTGTTCGGGGCGGAGGCCAAGGCAGCTTCTCGAATATGGCCGAACCGGCCCTGCGGGAGGTTGGATAGCGTATTGCTTGCCGGATTGTCCGGACGGCTTCGCAGAAGGGTGATCTCCGAATTCCTTGTCTGGGCGGCGGCTAATACGGCGAACAGCGAGGTGCGGTTTTTCGTGCTGCCGATGACTCTTATTCGGGAGTACGGCGTGTTGTTCAAGGAGCTGGCCCAGGAAATAGAGCTGAACATTAGGCTGATCACCTACCTGGAGCTGCTGATGCAAGCTAATGATGAGCATATCGCCTTGGGCGACGGTGAATTGGGTTTATTTATTTACGAGTCCTACGAGTCAGCGGAGGCTATATTTGTCTCTCACGGGGAGGAAGGACGTCTCACTCCTATGAAGGCTTTGTTCTCGCCGTATGTGAAGCATTCAGGACTGTTCGCCCGCATTCTGGAGATGCTTGCGGAGAGGCTGCCGCAGGGGACAAGCAGCGTGAAGCTGCTCAAAGTATGGTCCAATCGAAGCTGGGACGAAGCGCTGTCACGATTTAAGGCGGAGGTGACAAGCTTTAAGGCTCTGACGGCGGAGCGTCTGAACCGCTTGAAGGGAAAACTGCCGGAGGAGCGCCTCGATACGCTCTTTCGCCGGCATGATTTATTTGCTCAAGAGTCGGCGGAGCGTCTGAGCGCTCGGCTGCCGGAGGGGCACCCGCTGGCATCTTTGGTTTATGAAACGATTCGAGCTTATGACACGTTATCGTTCGAGCAGAGGGAGTTTCTTATCATAGGGCTGCAGCAAGCCGTCGCGAATGCCGCTGAAATCGACGAAAGCTATCGGCAAGGCTTGATGAAGATTTTTTTGCAGAAAAAGGGTGGGAAGCTGAAGGTAGGGGTGGTTAGTCCATTCTCCTACGGCAAGTCCACGCTATTAAATGCTTTCTTGGGATTTTCGCTGCTGAAGGACGATATTCGGGCTGAGACCGCCAATATTACTCACATCACACGGGGTCATCGCTACACCTTAATGCTGGAGCAAAACCAGTCATCTGTCGCGCGGGTATTCGATTCATTGGAACCGATGAGGCAGTTTTTGCATGAGCATACCAGCGTTCGCGAGCATGGCGACGGTATCGACCGGGTTCATGCCGCTCTCCCGATGAGCGAGCTGAATGAGCATATCGAGTGGGTGGATACACCGGGCCTGTTCGGGAGACACGCACATCATGACAAAATCACGGATCAGGTGATCCCTGAGCTCGACGTGATTCTGTTCCTGATCGATCCGAAAAAAGTTGGACACTCCCATTACGGCGAGAAGATCTATAAGTACAGCCAAGGCAGGGAGAGTCGGTGCCTCTTTGTGATCGGAAAGATGGATTTGTACCCGGATGATGCGGAGAAGCTGACCGAAGATTTGCGAGCATCACTTCCCGACAGGCTGCAGAGTGTGCCGATATTTACCGTATCCGGTTATTTGGCGCTGATGGCGAGACTGGCTCAGAAGGGCGTTGTCCCGCTGGAGCAGCTGCAAAAGGATCAATACATATATGCACAAATAGGAGAGCAGATCTACTCCGGCCGTACGTTAACGAAGGAGCATCTGCCCGCAATGCTGGATTTCAGCGGTCTGACCAGGCTGGAACGATACATACGCAGCAAGACAAAACATATGCTGGAACGGAGAAGGCAGGATGAACTTAATCATATTCTATGATACCGTACGTTATCGGGATGAAATACAGCACGTAATCAATGCGCATATGCAGCTGTGGGGGCAATTCTCCTCGGTTCGTATATGCGGGCTGGAGGACGAAGTCAATCACTCCGAGGAGTTCGCCTCCATATATCTCCTGAACGCCTCACGAACGCCTAGCGCTCATCTGCTGCGTCACGTTAAGAGGCAGCATGAGGCCGGGGCCAATCCGGAAAGCATGCTCTTTGTGCTGAACGATTCCGATCGGCTATCGCCCGATGATGCGGAGTCGGTGCAAAGAGAGCTCTCCGCGGAGCTGGGCAAGCTGTACAACCAGCCGCAATGGATGTGGGCGTCCCTACGGGCGTTTGCGGTATATCGGGACGCACTTCAAGCTGGGACCCAGCTCGCGGATACCGGCTTTGCTTTATGGGACGAAGCGCAGCAGGCATTTCTCTCGGCTAGTCAGCTCGTGGAAAGCGGCCAAAAGGAACGGCTTCTCGGCTATTCCCAGGTTGTCAAGCTGCTCGAGCGGGTGACGCAGCAGTTCCTGCAGGCTCCGGAGGTTACCGCTCGAAGAGCCCCCGGCAAGCACCATGTGTACGTATGCCGGACGGATACGGGGTGGATTGAACGCATGAACCGCCACTCATCGGACATCGTGTTTCACGAGGTGCGAGAGCCAGACAAGCTTAGCCGGTACGTCACCAAGGAAGATCATATTCTTATCTACACGAGATATGATGAATGGGATTCCGCCCTGGATGGGTTCACGACGGACTGCCCAAGTCCGGTCTTATTAATAGACGGAGGAAACGAGCGCAATGTATGGGAAATGGCGGAGCTCGTACAGGATGCGGCCAAGCGTTTTCCCCAAATTCGAGTGTTTCCGGTAAGCAGCAGCTATTTGGAATGGATGGACTCGCTGGCGGCGGGGGCCAAAACGGCGGCCGAACTTGCCCGAGACCCCTTTATTGTGATCACGGACAGCTACGGGTTTCCGCGAAATAAAGCTTACGTCGCCGATTGGAACAAAGCGCTCTTCAGGGAAAGCGGTATCGACGAACTCATTTCTTATATTACGAACGGGAGGCTTGCTCATGCTGCAGCAATTTAAAATCAGAAAAGAACAATCGCTTAAATTGGCGCGGGAGACCATGGAAGACGTTAAGCTGGGACGAGAGGCGCTTGAGGAGTCCGGACTTCTCGAAAGCATGTCCAAGCTGGAGGAGGAAACGTTCCGGATCGCTCTCGTGGCGCCCTTCTCCGCAGGCAAATCTACCTTTATTAACGGATTGATCGGTACGGACCTATTGTCCATGGACGTTCGCGCCGAAACGGCTACTATCACGACGCTGAAGTATGCCGAGAATCCCCGTATTGAAATTCATTATATGGATGGGCACGTAGAGGTACTGCCTTCCGAGGGGGAGACTCTCGCCCCCGAAGAGCTGCGTATGCTGCTGAAGAGGAAGACGGCCGTAAACCGTGGGGAGGACGGGGAAGAAATTATCGAACGGGTGGAGGATACGATTCAAAACGTCGATGTATATTGGAATCTTCCTTTATGCAAAGGCGGGGTCGAGATCGTGGACACTCCGGGATTGTTCGCGCGTCACGAGGAGCATGAAGCGATCACGCAGAGAATTTTGCCTACGGTGAATGCCGTATTGTTTCTGATTGAGCCGGACAGTGTGGGGGAGAAGCACTTTCAGGAGGTCATCAACCAGCGGGTGGAGGATGCAAAGAACAGCAATCTGGAGAAAGATGGCCGGCATATCTTTTTTATTCTCAATAAGATCGACCAGTTTAGTCCAAAGCAACTGGAGGATGCGAAGTCGGACCTGCTCGAGGTGCTCCAGCCTCTGCTGCCCCATCCGCAAATTTATGAGGTCTCCTCGTATTTTGCACTGGTGTCCCGAATGTACTTCCAAAATGAAATTGAGCTTTCTACGTTGCAGCGCGATCAAAATATCCGGTACCGCGACGAGGAAGGCTTCCTGATATCCGGGCGTCAGCTCGGGGCGGAGCAAATCCAAACGATCTTTGAATTGAGCCGCTTTTCGGAGGTGGAGGCGGCGCTGGCGGAATATTTGGAGCAGAAGAACAATTTTTTAATCGAGGACGTCATTCAGTGCATTCAGGGTATATACGAAAGACAAATTTCCGACCGGATGGAAGAAATCCAGCTCGTCGAAAATGTGCTTAAGCAGGACCGGGAGATTTATATCCAAAGGCTGGAGGAGCTTAAAAAGTTTATCGGGGATCTGAACGCGGAGCTGTCGAAAAATGTGGAGCGGACCATACGCGAGGAGCTGATCGGCGGCACCGCCGGCGGCGGCGGTTTGGAGGCGGTCACGCGAGAGGTGCGCGACACGTTCGTGCCGAGGCTGATCGACGAGCTCAGCTACGATATCGGCAGGTTCTGGGACGGCCGCAAAGGATATTTGACGGAACATAACGCCAAAACCATCGTCGGGGAAGTCGCGGACCGCATGAACGATCGAATCGCTGTCGCCAAAAAGCAGCTGATCAAAAGCTCGTTCGATGCCATCAGCGGAAAAATCGCCCAGACCGGAATGAAGCTAGGCAATTACTTCGAATATTTCGAAAACGCCGTTCAGCAGGGCTATCAGCAGAAGCTGGACCTGAAGGACAATCAGCTGGACACGAATTCGTTTTTTAACGTCGAGCTCCTCATCAAGCAGCTTGAGAAAAACCTAGAAAACGAGTTTTCCCGAACCTTGGTGAGTTTGTCGGACAAGCTTAAGAAGGACATCGATAAGACGGCGTCAAGGCACGTGGACTACGTAGACAAGCCCGGGCTGTGGAACTGGATCAAGTCTTGGGTCGGAGCCCAGGAGCAGGAGCGCGTTTTCGACGATTCGGCGTTCCGTAGGGACATTACGGAAATGGTGAGAAAGCTCACTAATGAAGCGGCGGAGGAGTTCCGCAAGGAAGCGAATCTGATCGCGAAAACCGTATCCGATAATTTGCGGAAGGTAATCAATGCATTCCAGCAGAAGGTTCAGGAGCGTATTCAATCTTATCAGGCTTGGCGCACCCGGATGATCGAGTCTATGAACCATGAGCTTTTGGGCAAGGAAACCTCGTTGGAGCAGGTGATGGAAGGCAATCGCCGACGCATTAAAGAGTGCGAGGATAAGCTTGCGGCAATCGCGAGCCAGATGGAGAGTCTGGAAGCCGAAGAGGAGGTACTGGAGCATGCAGTTTGACGCGTATAAAAGCAATATCCGTGCCTACCTGGCGGACTTTTACCGTTATTTCGAAGGACAGTTCAAAGATCGGCCGGTCTCGTCTTATTCGGTCATTTTCGAGGATGAGGCGGCGGATGTGAACCGATACATTCAGGGTGTGGTCGACGAGATCAGCTATGAGGTCAGAGAGCAGCTGGAGCAGCAATTTGGCCGCGAAGAGGGCGGCGCGTTGTACGAACGCTTCCGGAGAATGCTGCCGAAGCAGGAAGTGAACACCTGCGTATGTCAGCCGCCGCGTGCGGCGGAGCCTGAGCGCGCAACGGAGCCGCCGCGGAGCGGTCCCGTTTATACCGGCGCCTCGGCACAGAGGGGGCATTTTGAATATAAAAATGCGCCGCAATATCGCCCCAGGGTGAGCGGAGGGCCGGGCCGAATGGCGGCCCAAAGAATTCGCATTGTCTCGGCAGGGACGGGTGTTCTGCTGGGTGGTCTTACGGGCTACTCCATCGGCAAAGCCGCGTTTGCGACCGCCGCCGGCTTCGCCATCGGCAAAACCGCATTAGCGGCCGCTGCCGGCATGGTGATTGGCGGCGTTGCATTATTGACCGCCGCCGAGCTGATGATGGGCCAGAAGCCGAAGCAGCGAACTTATGTGACTTTATCGGGAGCCCCTAACGCAAGGCCGCAGCAGGCGCCGCCAAGGACATCTGCTGCGGCGAGGCCGGCGGGTACTCCAACTCCGTCCGCTTCGTCAGGCGCCGCCGCTTCCGCGTCTTCCGGCGTTACCGGGGCAGATATAAAGCAAGTGCTGGCGCAGCGGCATCAGGAGGTCGCCCGCTTTATTATCGCGTTGGTGGACCAGATGGAGAGCAACTACCGCCATATCAGCAAAACTGCAATTTAGGAGCTGGCCATGATACTTTCTACTAACGAGAAACTTACGCTGCAAGAGCAAGCCAACTATTATGCGTTACCGAACCGGCGGCCTGCGATTCGCACCGGCCATTCCAAACTGCAGCGTCCGCCACTTCGCTGGGTCACGCTGCGCGAGATCCGACTCAGCGAGCTGGACCGCGAGAAGCAGGCGAAGGAGATCAGAGAGGCATCACTCCAGTTGATCCGATCATTTGCCGGTATTCGGGAATTTACATTTTATCGTATAAAAGGGGATGTTTCCGGGAGTATCTCGGTGTCTATCGGTCTTGGGGGAGCATCCCGTTCCAATGATGACACGGGCCGCATGGTCCGCTCTGTATTTCCCTCGGCCGAGCTTCAGTCTGAGGCTCACACGGAAGGGGAACCGGGCAAATACTGCGCTTACGCTGTCGGTATTCCCCGGGCGCTGGATACGGATCGGGCGTCTTGGATGAACGCCCTGCTGCGCGGCTGCCAAGGCGAGGCCTACACGGTGATCATTGCCGCCGCTCCGTTATCTCCTGAGGAGATCCAGGGACGCCGGGTCAAGCTGTACGAGGAGAGAGACCGGGTATACCCTTATAAGTCCGGTTCGATCTCGGAGAGCATGGCTGAAAATACGCAGCTATCCGATAACACCAACGTTAACAGCTCCAGCAGCATGCTTGAAAACGTGTTTAGGGGCGGGGGCACGAGCAGCGGCAAGACGAGCTCCGAGGGGCATACCGTGACAAAAGATCAATCGCGGGAAGTCGAGCATGCCGATGCGGCGGCCCTCGTACGGATTCTTGATTATCAAATAGAACGATACGACCGAGGGTTAGCGGAAGGCATGTGGCAGACGGCCGTTTATTTCAGCGCAGGCTCAGCCAAAACGCTTGAGGTGATGAAGGCGGTGTATTCCGGGGGTGTCGCCGGCGAGGAAAACCAGACCTGCCCGGTTTCCTTTGGAGACGATACGGCTGTCGTCGGCACGCTTATGAAGAAGCTGTATTTACCGGAGGATGAAGCGAGCGAGGATGTGCTGAACGGCAGGCTCAGCAGGGCGACCTCGGTGCACACCAGCTCGGAGCTGGCGTGCATCGCCTCGCTGCCGGAATTCGAATGGAGCGGCTACAGCGTAACGGCGGCACCGGATTACGGAGTCAATCCGGGAAGCGGCTCAGGGACGATTGCGCTCGGCCATATTCTGCACCGTGGCGCTGCAATTGGGCAGGAACTGTCCCTGGAGCCGGAGCAGCTGACCAAGCATGCTTTAGTCACCGGCTTAACGGGCAGCGGCAAAACGAACACGATCTTCCGCTTGCTTGAGGGGCTGCGGCTGCCCTTTCTGGTCATCGAGCCCGTCAAGAGCGAGTACAGGCATTTGACGAGTACGGTTCCTGAGCTTCGAGTGTATACGCTCGGCAGCGAGCAACTGTCGCCCTTTCGGCTGAATCCGTTTCATTTCCCGGAAGGCTGCTCCTTGCAGCAGCACATCGATTCGTTAAAAGCAATATTTATGGCGTCGTTCTCGATGTATGCGTCGATGCCCAATATACTGGAGCAGTGCTTGCAGACCATTTACTTAAAGCGGGGATGGAGCCTTCACCATTCCACCAACATATATGTGGACACTTCACACGACCGAAGCCGCTATTTTCCGACGCTGAGGGATTTGTACCATGAGGTGGACGATTATTTGAGCGGCTCCGGCTATGCGGAAGAGCAGAAGTCCAACATTAGAGCGGCTCTTTTGACCCGTTTGAAAAGCTTGATGGTAGGGAGTAAGGGGCTTTTGCTGAATACCAGGGAATGCTTCGATTTCGGCGAGCTGCTGCGTTATCCGACGGTACTGGAGCTCGAAGGCGTCGCGGACGAGGACGACAAAGCACTGGTTATGGGGATATTGTTCGTTAGGCTGGCAGAGCAGCTTAAAGTGGAAAAGCCGGCGGGCAGGATTGACATTCAGCTGCGCCACGTGACGGTGGTTGAGGAAGCTCATCGCGTGTTCAGCAACCATACCTCTCACGGGAATCCGGAGATTGCCAACATTAAAGGGAAATCCGTCGAATATTTCAGCAATCTGCTTAGCGAAATCCGCTCGATGGGCGAAGGGATGCTGATCGTCGATCAGATTCCGAACAAACTCGCGCCGGATGCCGTCAAGAATACGAACCTGAAAATCGTGCATCGTCTCGTGGCCCGGGATGACGGAGAAAGCATGTGTAATGCGCTTGGCCTGGAGCAGACTCATGCGATGCATATTTCGGTGCTGAAAAAGGGCGAGGCCCTCGTCTTTCAGGAGGGAATGAACCGCCCTGTGCATCTGCAGGTTTATCCGGCCAAAGAGAATATAAAGTACTTAGAGGAACGGCAGCTCGCCGAGGCGGCGCGAACATACAACCCGTTTATGGAGAGCCGCGGGTACGTGCACCCTTTTGCAGAGGTCATGATTCAGGACGAATACGCCGCCAAAAAGATTATGCAGATCGGGCAAAAGCTTTATAACAGCTTATTGTTTGGCGAGCTGGACGAGTCCGCTGCGGCGGTCAAGGAGGCTCAGGGCCTTCTGTTAAATCTGGCGTACCGATTAGGACTGGACGTATTGCCCGGCAGCGCCCCGCAGTTTCTGCAGACGCTGACTGAGCTGATGCTCGAGAAGGTGCTGGACGAGAGTCCTTACTTCGCAAAAATTACAAGAATCCGCGATCTTGTAGCCCACTATATCGGACTGCTTGTCCAAGGGGTCGCGGCGCCTTGGTCCGATAGGGAACGACGGCTGCTGGAGCTTCGCCGCCGGGAGATAATTTATCCGCTGCTCATGGAGTCGTACGACCGTGTGCTGGGCGATGTTCAAACCGCGGCATGTCTGTTCGAAGAGCCCTCCGCCGCAGATGGAGCCGCATATTTGGCGGCTAATGAGCTGCTTCAGGCCGGCATACTGCAGCAAGTGGCCTGGACCGACGATAAGATTGCAAACGTAAGGCGGTTTGTAGCCGTGGTAAGAGACAAGCTGAGCATGCAAAGGATGTCGGAAACCAGGACGGAAACCGAGGCAACCCTTGAATGGTTATATAAAACGATTCTGCTCCTGACTCAAAAGGTGGGCAGTCAAGTTACAAAACAATTCGTCAAGCAGCTGGTTATGGAGGGATGACAAGATGGCAGTTCAAGCGTTAGGAGCCGTCGCCCTGGAGGGCGGCAAGCAGGCCACCATCGAAATAAGCCGGCGCAGTGTGGAGTTCGTTCACTACAGCATGGAGCAAATTTTTTCCTCGCCGGATGCGCAGCCTGCCCTTGAGGCACTGAATATCACGGGGCAGCCGGAAGGCATGCAGCCTCAGGTCGGTCTGTTCAATGAGCAAGGAGTGAAGGTAGCTGAGGTCCCTCTCGAGGAAAAGCAGCTTTACGATCAAGCCGGTCTGGAAATGAAAGAGGTGAACGGGCGAGATGTTCTGGTCCGCAGCGACATCGACCCTAATTTGACCGATGCGCGGGGCCGTACGAATATGGAGCGGATGGAGCAGGGGCTTGCGCCGATTGACGAATCCGGCCAGGGCATCGAGCTGCACCATATCCGGCAAAACCCGGACGGCCCCTTGGCTGAGCTGACCAGCGCGGAGCATGAGGGCAACTTTAAGCTGCTTCATCCGGATCTGGAGAACCCGAGCGAGATCGACCGCGGCGAGTTTGCCAAGGTGAGATCTGAGCATTGGAAGGAAAGAGCGCAAATGATGAAGGCAGGTGCCGCATAGATGAGCTTGCAGAAAGTGCGCGACATTATTGGAGAGCTGCCGGATGCGGCGGATTTTGTCGGCGGTGTGTCCGAAGGTGAGATCGCTGCTGCCGAGCAAGCGCTGGGACTGACTTTTCCGGGGGAGTACCGTGAGTTTTTACGGGAATATGGCTGCGGCAACTTCGGTTATATCGAGATATTCGGATTGGGCGTAGCTAGGACCGGGCTTCCCAACGTGGAATGGGTAACCGGAAAGCTGCGCGCTAACGCGCAGTTCCCTTCCCATCTGCTGCCGGTAGAGCAACTCGGAGACGGTGCGTATGCCTGTGTAACAACGGTCCAATCGGAAGCCAAAGGGTATCAGACCGGCATCGTGGTGGAGTGGTCCCACAGCGTGCAGGTGGCGAAAATCGCAGCGGACTTCGCTTCGTATTTATCGGAACGCTTCGAAGCGGTTCGCGCCGCAAGGTGAACTGTACGAGGTTTACCGCATAGTGAAATTCATATGAAGGGGCCGTCCGCCGGCTGGCGGACGCCTCTTCTTGTTTCGGGGAGGGGTGTTCGGCTATGAGCGACGACAAGCTGTACGAGGATTTCAAGCAATTGGTGGCGGAGACGTCCAAAGAGGTATTGGAGCTTTCGGTTTTTGAACGGATGCACGAGCTGCAGGAGCGGATGGAGGAAGCGACGGTCCGCTTGACCGGGCAGGTCGGTGCGTTGTCCGCATCCCTCGCGGATGTTGAAAAGCTTCCGGAGAATGTGTTTAATCAAACCGCGGACACCGTACGGGGAGAGCTGCGGCAGGAGATGGAAGCTCTGCGGATGGAGGCGGTGAGGCTGGAGAAGCTGTTGTCTGAAATGGGCACCGTCTCGCAGGCGTTGGAGAAGCGAATCTCCCAGCTGGCGACGCGGGACACGGTAGAGCGGGAGGTGCTCCGCTTAAACGAGAAGCTGAATGTATTCCAGCAAGCGCAGGCTCAGCTCATCGTGTCGCAGCAGGAGACGGCGGCCTTGCGGGAAGCCGAGTTGGACAAGCGGCTTTTGCAAAAGCAGCAGAGCGACGAGAAGCGTTGGAGCGAACTGGATCGAAGGCAGGAGCAGTTTGGCCGGCTGATGGAGCAATCGAAAACGGAGTTTAAAAACGGCTGGTCTGAACACGGCATGGTGATGTCCGAACGGTTTGCATCCGTTTCCTCCATGCAGGTTGCCATGCTTATTTTGTTAATTATCAATCTGGTTGTCGTCGTAGTGAATCTGTTTGTTTAGGAGAGGGAGACTATGAAATCTGCGGAGCTCGCTTCCCGGCTGCTGCCTAAGCTCAGGTCGCAGCAAGCGAAGCTGGCTAAGGCCAAATGCAAAGAGCAGCTGCTGCAGAAAGCCACCGAGCTGGAGCAATGGGTGCGGGGTGCCAGAATTCGCGTAAAGGATTGCCCGGCTGTGCTGCTGGACGATTTCTGCCGTTACGCGGAAGAGCAGGCGAACGGAATCCGGCTGCAGGCGGAAGGGCTGGATAAGCCGTTTTTATTGTTTATAGTCGGCATGGGCAAGTACGGGAAATCGACGCTCATCAATGCGCTCATCGGCCAAGCGGCTGCCGATACCGACGCTTTGCCCAAGACCTGGAAGGTGGACGTTTACGAAGGCGGGGATGAGCAGGCTCCCGTCACTGTGATCTATAAAGACGGCCGTACCGAGCGGCTCGGCAGAGAACAGGCCCGGGCATTCTTGTTCGAGGAAGAGCGAAAGCAGGAGGAATCCGAGCTAAAGGCCTATGAGGAGTTTACCCAGGCCGCGGGACAGCTGGAAACCATCGAAGAGAAGGAGGAGCTGCGCGCCTTATTGATTCGCAGGTTCATCTATCACTCACCGCTTGCTGAGGTGCACTGGCCGATAAACGGCTCTCCGTTTCTAAAAAAGTTCCGGGTGGTCGATACGCCGGGGCTGTTTCAGAAGCTGGTCGGGGAGCTCAAGATGAGCGCGGTAGATTATTATCATAAGGCCGACGGCATCCTTTGGCTGCTCGACGCCACGCAAATATCCGCCCAGGGCTCAAAGAGCATGCTGGAGGAAATCGAGAGGCTTCGTACGGAAATCGGTGTATCCCCGGACAACACGATTGCGGTGCTGAACCAAATGGATAAGGTTCGCAGTGTCGGGGGAGAAGAGGCGGTTCAAGCGGTGGAAGAGGAAGCCCGCCGTCTGTTCGGCGCTTATTTCTCCAGATTCGTGTCCTTATCCGCGAAGCAATCGTGGGAAGGTGTACGGGATCAGGACGAGCAGAAGCTGCATCAGGGCCAATTAAGCCGGCTTCTTCGGATGATTGACGAGCTGTTCTGGCGAAACCAAACGGACATTCAGCTTCAGAGCAAGCTGCAGGGCTATAATTATACGATGCACGAGCTCGAGCACAGACGTAACGAATATGTGAGACAGTTTGCGCTCGACGCTAAACGTTACGCCGAAGTCAGGGCGGAGCTAAGCGAAGGGACGGCGAAGCTGTCGGGCATTTTGCAGGGACATGCGGACGAATATATTGTCAAATACCGAAAAGAGCTGCAGCAAAATATTGATCTCTACGGACAAACCGCTTATGACATGGACAAGAGCCAAAGTTATATCGATCAGCATATTTTTGGCTCGCCGTCCCTAAAGCCGTTGTCCGACGAGTATGAGCGGAAGAGCAACGAAAGCATCGCTCAGTACCGGTTATACTTCACGGAAAAATCATTGTTCACCGAAATCTCCAAGTTGAAAATAGCGAACTTGCCCGAAACGTTAAAAAATTTGCTGCTGCAAAGCGACGCCTTCCTTAATCTGGATCGTTTCTTTAAAATGAATGGTCTTTCGATGGGGGCATTAGCCGCCTGGGCGATGGTGGATATGATCAGTGTGATGGGACCGGGGATTTTTATCCTGGGGCCGCTCGTATTAATCGGAGGGTTAATCGCCTTGTTGTGGGAGGGGCTCGCCGCGGCCTGGAACGGCTTTATCGGCCTCTTCGAAAGCTATGAAACCAAAGTCAATAAATTCAAGGCGGATTTACGGAGGCAAGCCGATGAAATGGCGAAGAAGCTTAAGGAAACCTTGATGAAACAGAACAAGGAGGCTGTAACGAAAGCGAGCGACGAAATTGAGAAGCTGCGGGACCTGTCGTTTGCGGCCCTGCATTGTCCGGTTGGCGAGATGCGCGGCCTGCTGAACCATTTGCAGTCGCTCCGTACAGACAAGCTTAGCTCCTTTCCCGTACCCGCCGCCAAGGAAATCATTTTATCGGCCGCGCCGGACCGAATATCCTCCGCCGAACGGGAGAATGCCGTATGAAAAAGCTCGAAGCTGTATTGGAAGAATGCCATAGCATACTAAGCGGATCGCCGTTGCGCCGGTGCGATGCCGATAGCCGAATGGGGCTGTCGCTGCAGCAGGATACCTTGGAGGCGCCGCTGAACCATATACATATCCTGAGGGAGAAGGTATAGGGGCCGCTTAAGCTGGTACTGATGGGTGAAGTGAAAGCGGGGAAGTCCTCCCTGCTGAATGCGCTGGCCGGGGGGCGGGTCGCTCCCTCCCATATCATGGAGATGATCGCGCTCGTGATGGAGGTCAGCTATGATGAAGCTCCCCGGGCCGAAATCGTCCGCAAGGACGGGTCGGCGCAGCGTGGAAGTGTGGACGAAATATACGATACTCTCGCCGCGGAGCGGGGGAATGCGGACTTTTTTGCAGAGTGCTCGCATGTGTGTGTCCGTTATCCGCTCACCGGCTTGAAGACGCTTGCGATGGTGGACACGCCCGGACTTAACAGCGTAACCTCCGAAAATCATCGGCGTACCGTGTCCTACGTGCAGGAAGCGGACGTAGTGATCTGGGTATTTAATGCAAACCATCTGGGGCAGTCGGATGTAGACGAGAGTCTGGCGGCAACCGCAAAAACGGGGAAAAAAATGATCGGCGTGATCAACCGCATCGATGAGGCGGATACGACGCCGGCCCGTCTGATTCACTACGTTCGGATGCGCTCCGGCTTATATTTATCCGAGCTGTTTGCGATATCGGCCAGGCAGGCGTTGGAGGGGATCGAGCAGAACAGCAGGGAGCTGCACGAACAATCGCAAATTCAAGCCTTGACCGATTACCTGGATCGGCAAGTGGAGGGGCGGCTTGATGCCGTGCAGCGGCAGAGTATTATCGAATCCGCGCTGGCCGTCTTGAGGGAGGAGCGAGGCATCCACCTTCAGGCAGGCGGCTTCCTCGATTTTATGTCCGAGCAGTGCGCCAAGCAGAAGCGGGAGTTAGGTTACCGTAAGAGCCAGATCATGGATGAGCTGAAGTCGCACATGTACCGATGGCTGACGGAGGAGTTTCTCGTTCAAGAGACCAGGGAAATTGCCGGCTGTATTGAGAGCTTTGGTCTCATCGATCTCGTGAAAGGAACCGGCCCCCTGGAGGACCGAATCCATGAGATCATAAGAAAAGCCCATATTGAACGGCAAATCAGCCTCAAGGTCGAAGAATGGGGCGTGTGGCTGAAGGAGCAGTGGATGGCGATAAGCGAGGACATATCCTGCAGTGTGGATAAGGAGTTTAACCTGTTTATCGGCAGGCTTCCGGTGGATGTGCCGTCGAGAAGCCCGATCGGAGCACTGACTGAGGTCACGGCGGGTGCCGGTGCCGGCTTCCTGTTTGGGGGAGTCACCTCGACTGTGCTGTCTTTAACCGCAACCACGCCGATTGTGGTGATTTCGCCCTTCGTCATCGCCGGGGCTTTCGTCGGGGGCCTGATCAGTGTGAAACGGAGGAAGCACCAAGCGGTTGAGGATACGAAAGCGCTGGTGTATGAGATAAAACAGGGAGTGGAGGAGAACGTGATCACCGAGCTGCTGGCGCAGTTCGGCAAAGTGAATGACGATTACGAACGTCAAATTGCGGAGCAAATGGATCGGCAGCTTCTTACGAGAGAGCGGGAGCGGCTCGGCGAGGAGCTGGTGGCTTATATGGAAAGTCTCGGGCAAATGTCTAACGAACTGCAACAATTATAACCTGCGATTACAAGGCGAGGAGAGTTCAGTATGAGCGGTATATTCGGAAAGATCATCCGGACAGCGGCGCAGACAATCAAGGAGCAGGGGGGATCCATCCCCATCACGGCCGCGATGCTTCAACTTTTGCTTGAGATGAAACCCATAGAGGGAGTGGAGCAGTTAAAGGTCGAGCTTGCGGACGAAAGGCTGACCATAACGGGAAAGGTGAAGAGGCTGATTGTACCGATCCCGTTTACGATCGCCCTTAAGCCGACGCGGACACAAGGTAGGCTGCTCCATTTCGAGGTCGTGCAATTTTCCCCGGCGGATTTCGAAACGGTCAAGAAGAAGGTGTTGACTCAGCCTCCCCTCGTATCCTACGAGCAGGGGGAAGCCTGCTTTGACCTTAATGGGCTGGATATAGTGAAGAAGGTACCGGTGGGATCCATCAGCTCTGTGGAGATCAAGTCTGACAAGCTTTGGGTGCGATTGGGATTGTAAATCTGCGATAACCAACATTGGAAGACTGGTGATATGAAATGGATAATTTCGGTGAACTCAAAAAAAGAAGAGAAGTTTAAGCCGGAAGAAAACCACCCGTGTTTGATAGTCCGTAGATGCACAAACCACCGTAAACCCAGTCAGGACAAGTGAAGCGGCGGCTGTTGATAACTACGTGTGGTACAACTTCTTAACGTAGTGGAACGAAGATTGAACGAGACGCGCCGGGTCTTGCAGCTGTGGAACAGCTATGTCCGGGTGCATAAGCTGGATGATCCTTTTCTGGAGTTGTCTGATTCGGATGCGGAGTTTATGCGGGAGATCGTCTATCGTCTGGAGGCCGGCAGTCAGGATGTGATCAGGCGCTTGGAACAGCAGCGGGAAGCCATCGGGAAGGAGCGGGACAAAGTTACCGCCAGCCGCCAGCGATTCCGGGAATTTTGTCAGCGGCAGGTTCAGGATGTAAAGCTGCGGGAGATGGCCGAGCGAGGCGTGGAAGCAAAGGATGCTTATGCCGAGTTTCAGGAGTTCGAAGCGATGATGAGGGCCAGCATTCTGAAGGCCAATCAGATCGCAGAGCTGCGGATGCAGACGGAGGATCAGAAGCTTCAGCAGTTTATTACACACATACAAGCCCACCTAAGGCAGATTGCGCAAGAGCTTCGTGAGTTACCCAAGAGGACCCGGGTTCGCACCGAAAGCGGCAATAAGGAAATTTATGTCTTCCATGTTCCGGATTGGGACGAGTAGGAGGGCAAGGAGCGAATTCGCAGTCATATCGTATGGATCATCGCGCAGCTGGAGTACGCCAAGTACCGGGATGTGGATGGGACCGAGCAGCCGGCGGCAATTCGCAAAGATATTGAGAAGTGGCTGGATGCCAAGCAGCTGCTGCAGAAAGTATTCCAGCAGGGCGCGGTTATTCGCATCAGCTGCCGTAAAGTTAATAACGATCAACAGGTAACAGGGGCTACTTATTCCTGGGAGGAATCCAATCGCTGGTCAGGTGGAGAGAAGTGGAGCAAGAACATGACCTTGTTCCTTGGAGTTCTTAATTATGTGGCAGAGAAGCGCCAGCAATTCATAGTCACATGAAGCGTCATCATTCGGTTATTCTGGACAACCCGTTCGGCAAGGCTTCGAGTGACCATGTTCTCAGCCCTGTATTCTATATCGCAGAGCAGCTGGGCTTCTAGATGATCGCTTTAACTGCGCATGTAGAGGGTAAGTTCCTTCAGGACTATTTTCCAGTCGTATGGACCGGATCGGAGGAGAGGGGAAACAGATGGAGTTGTTTTAGGGAAATGTAACAAAGCAAGATATGCTGTCACCTAGCACAATTTATTCGTTCATATTTTATCAGGCTGAAGTTACATACACTGCTCACCTCAGGCGGGGAAAATGAAAATCATTTGGATCCATATTATGGACAACTGGGGGCGGAAAGGATCCATCATAACCTGGTTTGAACGGATTGTCATTATTGAAATCTTGACGAAATCATCCGTTCGTAATGGGAGTATATAGAAAAGACATGCTACGGAGGGTGTCCAACATGAGCAGTCAGGAACAAGAGCTGAAAATGCTGCTGTTCGAAGAGGAACGGTGGGAGCTGGGCGAGGGCGACCATCTAGAGAATCAGTATTGGGAGCAGGGCTTGTCGCTGTATAATCGGCTGTCGGAGCTGTGCCCGGGGGAGGAGCGATACCGGAACAATCTGCTCCGGTGTTTGCTCGAGCTGGGGCGCGACCTGAAGATGAGCAGGACGAACCTAATGCGGGCCCAGAAGCTGTTCCGCCAGGCTGTGCGTATGGAGCCTGAGCATTCTCTGGCGTGCTATCGGCTTGGATTTCTGTACTATTACGATCAACGTTGGGAAGAGTCCGCATTGTACTTTGGCAAAGCGCTGCAGAGATCGGCGAGGTACCGCCAGCACCGGATTACCGATGAGCAGGCTGTGAAGGCACTCTGCTACCAAACCCGAGCGTACCAGCACCTGAGTCGCCGGTCAATGGAAACGGTCATGACCCTGTGGGGCGGCATGAAGGGACAGCTGCGCGACCGACTGAAGGAGCTCGTGGGCGAAACAGAGTCGCTGCTGCTCGAGGACGGCGGGTTCAAGTCACTCCGTCTGTCGGAGAAGCATAAGGAGCGGGATATTTCGGAGGAGGAATACGAGCAGCTGGTTGCCAGCGGGAGGACGGTGCTCAGCTTCACGGAGGCGCCCCGCCAAGTATGGCTGCATCTGCAGGGAACGAAGCGGATCCGGCTAAGAGAGCGTCCGGCGGAATTTTTGTGGCTGCTCATGGAGTCGGAGCGTCCGCTCAAGGGGGCGGACCTGTATGAAGCCAGGTTCGGTAAACCGATGCCGCTTCGCAGCACGGTGGTCAAATCGAACATCAACCGGATCCGCGAGGAGCTGGCACGCCATCAGGATGACCACGAGAAGCCGTACCTGCTCACGCTTCAGGAGGGATATCAGTGGAATCATCAGGCTTGGCCCGACCCGGTGATTGTGTATCGGGATGGCAGCGTATACCGGAGCAAGGAGGATATGGAGCTGGGAGAATAAGCCCCAGCTTCTTTTTTTATGCTCGATTCATGGGTCGCGGAGCTAGGTACAGTCGAACCGTGTGACACAGTCAAGCATGGAGGAAAAAATAAAACCACTCTCTTAATCAATCCGCGTGGTCACAGGCATGTGACCAGGACGTGGTTTACTGTACATAGACAACACAAACCACATTCCACGAAGAGAGGCTGATGCTCCATGAACCAAATCAACCGTCCATCCAACGGAAACAACTTCCCGACCCTTGCGACTCCAGCGGAAAAGCTGCACGAAGCACTGAAGCGAAGAGGCTTCCTCACCCGAGTAGACGGCGATGCCGTAGTCTTGTCGGCGGGCAACGGGGAGCGGGACGTTCGTGATGTGCGAAGCTTTCTGGAAGGGAGCGGCGTTCCGATATGCTATACCGAACAGGGTTGCAGGCTTCAGGTACTGTGCCCTGGTATAACGGGCAAGATCTGCGCGGAACTAAACCGGCTTCAGGTACGATACGGCCGCAGTCATATCCCGCACGGCTTTTATTCTTGGCGCGCGTTCACCAAGCGCAATCACGGGCTTCGCTGGAATACGCTATCGCTCGACAGAGGGATCGCTTACCTCGTCAAGGCACTCAGTGAGGCGGGCTTCCTCGTGACGGGCGGCTGCGACGGCCACGGGCGCCACGAGCCGCAGGTATATTTCGCCAGCAGCTATGCCGCTGCTTGGTTCAAGATCGCCGTGCAGGATCGGCTGGCCAGCCTGCCCCTGCACTATAAGTGGGAGGTCGTTGAACCGGGTGACTCCCAGGGAAGTGCAAAACTGCGGGCATCCCTTTCCGCAGCGGCGGACCGCTGGAGCCTGAAGCTCATCCAGCAGGACGTCCTCGCCATCGGCGACAAGCTGCGCCGTCAGGCGGAGAGCCTTCGCGCCGAACGCCGCAACCGGTTCAAGCACCGCAGCATGCTGGCCGGGGCAGAACGGCTCCAGCACGATTTTGCCGCGCTCTGCGAGTGGATGGGAGGTGTGCTCTAATGAGACATGCCTTCGAGAAGGAATTCCTGCAACTGCTTGCTATCACAGCACCCAGCGGATATGAGAAGCCGGTTGCCGAATATCTTATCAACCGCCTTACGACCTCAGGCTTGAAAGCAACTACGGATACCTATTTCAACGTGCTCGGCGAAGCGGTCTATGGTTCCGGGGAAGGACCGGTCGTACTGCTCTCTGCCCATATGGATACGGTACCGGTTCATCCCGGCCGCAGCGTTATAAGAAACGGCAGCGTGTGGAGCAGCAGCAGCGGTCCGCTCGGAGCGGATGACAGGGCAGGAATTGCAATCATTTTGTCCGTGCTGGACCAACTGCAACATACCGGCTTCGATGGCACGATTCGGCTCGCTTTTACCCGGGAGGAGGAGGTCGGCTGCGTGGGCTCGTGTGAGATCGATCCGGCTTGGCTGAGGAAAGCTGAGCTCGCCATCGTAGTCGACCGCCGCGGGTCGAGGGATATTGTCGTCCGCAACGGCTATATTGACTTCTGCGACGACCTAACCGCAGCTCGCTTCGAGCGGGCAGCGGTCCTGTGCGGGATGCCGGACTGGCGTGCGGTCACCGGCGGCACGAGCGATGCCGTTACCTATGCCTCACTGGGCATCCCGAGTGTGAATTTGTCCACGGGGTACCAGTTGGAGCATACGGCAAGAGAAACGGTAAATATTGATGATTGTTTGGATACGATCCGTTTGATCGTCGGGACGCTGGTTTCGATGAGCACAGAAAAACAGCGGAACATACATTCGCTGACAACTCATTGACACAGGCGATAGTCATAATATAGTTGTGTACCAAAATACCCCAGACAACAACGATTGCAGGAATATTGTGGTCTTTTGTCGAAATAACCCATATACATAATGATTTGCCTATAGGTGAGAGACATGAAGCAGCAGATTATTCTACAAGAGCAGCAGGAAGTAAACCAAACGATTCAATCCATCGAACAGATCGTGACCTATTTGGAGGAAAATAATCGTTACTCCGCAACCGTCGACGGTCAGTACCGGGCGGCCCGGGATAAGAAAAGACGGGAATCTTATCGAAAAGCGATGGAAGTGCCGTACATCGGCAAGCTTGAGGTGGTGGAGGACGGGGTAAGAGTTACATATCGAATCGGCAAGGTGCCCGTGACGACGATCGATGGGCTGGACAGCCTGATCATTGATTGGCAGTCGCCGATCGGGGATGTGTTTTATTCCTTCCAGGGCGGCAACGGATGTATAACCTATCAAACACCTGCCGGAGAGCAGGAGATTACGATTACCCGTAAACGGAATGTTGTCATTCGTCAACGCAAGGTAGAGGACCTAAAGGACATCCTGAGCGATCAGGCAGAGCCGGACGAATTGACCGCGCCATCCCTGAACGACGACCGCCTCATGCAGCTTTGGTTCGAGAGCCGGGAAGACCATAAGATGCGCGATATCGTCGCCTCGATCCAGCGCGAGCAGAACGAAATGATTCGTCTCGGCATCTCCTCTCCGATCTTGATCCAAGGCGTAGCTGGAAGCGGCAAAACGAGTATCGCTCTGCACCGGATCTCGTATCTGCTATACCAATATCCGAAGCAGCTCAGCCCGGAGAAGATCCTTATTCTCGCGCCGAACGGCATGTTTATTCAATATATACAGCAGGTCATTCAGGACCTGGATATCGAGAGCATCGCACAAGATACCGTCTCCGGTCTGTGCATTCAGCTTCTCCCTCAGGTCAAAAGCGTCAGCCATCCGCAAGAGGATCTGGCGCTGTGGCTCCAAGCTGCGTCCGACCCGCAAATGGATGCGGTGTATGGTCCGCAGCTGCGCTACAAGACGTCGCTCGAGTACCAAGCCTACGTCGAGGAGCGGCTTCGAGAGCTGGAGGAAGCGTATCTTCCAACGAACTTTCCGCAGCTAAACAGCGCCACCCCGATCGAGAGGCCAATCGGGGATATTTTCCGCGAGATTTACAACGGCTACAAGCATTTGCCGCTCAACCAGCGCCGTATCGAAACGACCAAGTCGATTCGTTCCTGGCTCGAGACAGAGCTGAACCGGCAGCAAGACTATTTGAAAAGCCGATATTTAGCATTCCGGTCGGAATGGATCGGTGCCCTGGAGGACGAGGAGGCCCAGCAAGCGGAAAAGGCGGTGCAGCGGCTTCTTAACCGCAAACAGCAGGCGTTAACTGAGGCGTTGACAAAGCCGGTGGATGCGTATTTATCGGCGTGGAAGCCGATCGTCCCCTACGAGTGGTATAGGAGCCTCTGTGAAAGGGCAGGCCTAGCCGTGCCTCCGGAGGACGGCAAACGTGTCGGCTATGAGGACCTCGGCGCGCTCCTTCACGTCGAATCTCGCCTCGGTGGGTTGGATAAGCGTCTCGACTATCTCGTCATCGACGAGGTACAGGACACGTACCCGTACCTGATCGCCTCGCTGAAGCCGCTTGCCAAGTCGATGACGCTGCTCGGCGACATCTCGCAGAACATTCATCCATGGATCGGAATGCAGGACTGGTCTGGGCTGAACGAGGTGCTCGGTCCCGAATTAACCTACGTTGAGACGGCTATCAGCTATCGTTCGACCCGCCGGATTATGGAGCTGGCGAATCATGTGCTTAGCTGCTTGTCCGAGACGCTGCCGCAGATTCAGGCGGTGCGGCATGCAGACGATCTGCCTGCGATGACCCGCGTCGACTCCCCTGAGGAGCTGGTATTGCAGCTTCGCAGCTCCATTGAGCGAATGAAGGCTGCAGGCCATCGCCGCATCGCCATCATTCCGAAGGAGCCGGAGCTGGCAGAGGCTTTATTTTTACACCTGAATGAGGAAGGGCTTGAGGGGTTGCAGCATGTATCTGCTTTGGACCAGGAGCTGACAGAGCAGATTGTTTTTATCCCGTCCACGCTTGTGAAGGGTCTGGAATTCGAAGCCGTCATTATCCCGAACGCCAGCGAGCTGTCCTACGATACAGAACTGGATGCGAGACTGCTCTTCATTAGCATTACGCGGGCGCAGGAGGCGCTGGAACTTATTTATTACGACCAGCCAAGTCGCTGGCTCGCTTCCCATACGAATATGCCATAGGAGGACGTTCATACATGGAATTTCAATTAGCCGCTGTACATAAGGAAATTTCGAAGGTGCTGAAGGACCGCTTCAAGGCGGAGCTTGCTTTTATCCAGTTGAAGCCGGGCAATCCGGGGGCGCTCACCGAGGCGCATAAGCTTTTGTCCAAATTTCAGGATAAGGAGCTGAAGGCAGCGTTTCTGCCTCTGATAGAGGAGGAGCTTGACAAGCGCAACAGTCAATGTAAAAAGACGCTGTCGGTGTTCCTCCAGGCCGCCAAGGATGCGGGCTTCGGCCTCCGCGAGATGGCAGGCGGCTGGCGGGTCGGTCCGCTATACCTAGAACTGGATACGACGGATGCTAAGGTGCGATTCAGCTATAACCGGACACCGATCGGCGGTGTGGTACAGGCGGATAGCGAAGCGGTTGTGATGGACGGCTTTCAGGCGGCGTTGACGCAGCTGCAGCAGGAGGCGCTTCCAGAAGAGCAGCTCGGGGAGCTGTTCACGAAGGCGTACCAGATGGCGCTCGCTTATACGGGCAAGGCACCGGGCGAGCGGGTGTACGTCCGGACGGTAGCGAAGCTGTTTGGCTTCCTCGCCGCCGATCTCACCCACAATGGAGCAAAGGGTAAAGGCTCTGCAGAGTATCCGTTGTGGGCGTTCCAATACAATCTGGACACGTACCGCAAAATCGCCTCCAGCCTCCCGAACCACCAGCGGCTCGGACTGCTGACAGGCAGCCAAACGGAGACGTCCAAGGAAGGCTTGACGATCAACGGACTCGACCCGAACGTCGACTATAACATGATCTGCCACGTAGCTGCGGCATTGGCTGCGAATTAGGACGGGACCAAGCTATGAGCGCTATTATGATACAGACATCAGAGGATCGGGAAAAGCTTTTGGATACTCTTGAGCAAGTCGCGCAATCCGGCATCGTTTCTCCAGATTCGGCCCACCTCATTGACGTCGGGAACGGCCCTTATTTGAATTACGCGGAACGGGAGCTGTTTCGCGGCTTGGCGATGCAGGGCGGCGCTACGGTCAAATTGTTCGAGGGCACCTATGGAGCGGGGAAATCGCATCTGCTTCAGCTGCTTAGGCACCGGGCACTCTCCTGCGGCATGGCCGTCGCTTACTTCGACCTGTCGCAGGATATGCGGCTAGAGGACTGGAAGCAGATTACGCAGTTTTTCCTGGAGCAGCTGGAGTGGAGGAACGGGGGCCGAACGGTTCGTTCTTTGCCACACATCCTTGAGGCTCTGGAGGCAGACCAGTCGGAGCGAGCGTTGAGCCTGCGTAAAGCGAAGCTCCCTCACCCCGGGATGCAGCATGCCATGTGGTGGGGTGTTCACCGCGGTCAGCATGGAGACAACTCCCGTAGGCTTCTCCATGAGTATTTGAACGGCGGACGTGTAGCCGCTGCCGACTTCAAGCGATATGGCTTGACCGGGATTAAGGGCTACCTTTCCCAGCGCAATGCCGAGCAATACATGAAAACCGTTCTTGCAGGGCTCCGTCTGTTGGGTGTGCCCGGTGTGCTGCTCTTGTTCGACGAGAACGAGCGGACGCTTCAGCCGAAGGGCAAAATGCCTACGCGTAAACTCAACATTGCAGCGAATCTGATGCGCCGGTTCATCGATGGATGCACAACTGGCGCGCTGCCGGGAACAGTTGCCGTGTTCGCGGTGCTGCCTGGCTTTATCTCCATGTGTACGGAGGAGTATCCGGCCTTGGGGCAGCGCCTGATTCCGCCTCATCTCGATCTCGGGAAGGCCTGGCGTCTCACCGCCTCGAGCGTAGAAAAAGTGAATGCGAATGCGACGCCGGAAGCGTTCCTCGAGGAGGCGGCGGATCATTTTACCGAGCTGGTACGTATTCTTGGCGGCCGTTCGGAGGGTCTTGCCGCGGAACTGCGGGCTAAGGGCATGGAGGTGCTTCAGAAGCAAGCGGACGAAGGGCATAAACGTATGCTAATGAAAACGCTGGCGTATAACAGCTTATTACGACTGGAGCAGGAGGAATATCGATGACTCAAGAACGCGCCAACCATGTGCTCTCGATGATTGAAACGATGGCCCAGAACGGCACGGCCCCGGAGGAGGGCTGCAGTCTGTTTGGCGTCGGCTTTGATGCGGCTTTTGAGAAGCTGAGAAATAAATACATCCGCGACCAGTTTAAACGGGGACGTTCTTCGGAGAAATTCATCGTCGGTCCCTTTGGCTCGGGCAAGTCGCATTTTCTGCATCAGTTGATTGAGGTGGCCCGATCGGAGAGTTGCGTTACAGCTAAGGTCACGTTGAATAAAAATGTGGATTTTACCCGTTACATGCTCGTGTTCCGGGAAATTGCCCATGAGCTGCGCACTCCGCGCTCCCAGCGGCATGGTATCCGCGCCCTTATTCAGGAGGCGGTTGCGTACAAACGAAATCAGGTGCCGGATAACCCGGCTGCTGCCGAGATGCTGCTGAACGGGTGGATCTCCGCTCTGTCGGATGTGGATTACAAGTGGCCCTTCTATGGGCAGCTGCTTCGGCAGGCATGTGCGGCTTGCGCGGAGAACCAGGAGGAACGGCTGGAATCGCTGTGCCGCTGGCTGGGAGGAGAGATGGACAACGCCGAGCACGTCAAGCTGCTTAAGGCGCCGAAGATCACCAGCGCGGAAAGCAACCTGTACGCGATCCGTGCGCTGCACACGCTGGCCCAGTTCGTCCGTCAGGTGGGCTGGAGCGGAACAGTCGTCGGTTTCGACGAGGCCGAGCAGGGCTTCCAGGTGGACACACGCAAGAAGCAGCGCATCCTCTCCATGCTGATGGCGGACATTAACGGGCTTAACGCTTTGCAAAACGGCTCGCTGCTCATGGCTTATGCGCTTACACCGGATATCGTTGCTGATTTCGATACGTTCCCTGCCCTGCAGCAGCGCGTGCTGCATCCCGGAGCCGATTTCTTTGAGGGCAACGTACTGGCGCCTCTGATCGATCTGCAGCGGAGACAAAACCGTGACCAGGAGCTGGTCGAGATTGCGGGCCGGCTGGTGAGTCTTATGTACAGCCATTGGGCGGATAGCATGGCGGTTCCGGAAGCAGAGGCGCTTGGGCGGGCTCAGGCTGCCGCATCACGTCTGGCGGCAGAGGACCTCAGTTCGAGCGTACGCCGGACGCTGGTGAAGGAAGTGTGTACCATGTTGATGAACATCTACGACGACGGCTGGGCCTTCGTTGCGACAGGCCAGGAAACGGAGGTATAGGCTATGTGGACACCTGCGCACGGAGAACGGGTCGCCGTTACCGGTCTCGGCTTAGGCACCGTTGTCAAGGCTACGCCACGAGGAGCCATCGTCGAGCTGGATGCGCCATATTCGACAAGAGCAGAATTTAATACGGCGAATATTTCATTGGTTGAAGGAGCTGCAGGTTCATCTGGGATGCAGGCCGCCAGGACTGGGGCTGCTGCGAGCCACAGTTCACCGCAGGGGAACGGGCCTGCTGTAGCAGCCGGTTCTGCTGGTGCTGGAGCAGCACAGTCACACTCCCCGCCGCTCAGCAAGGCTGCTCCAGCGGCGTCCGGGCATTTGGCACGCATCGGCCAGCTGATCGGTGCGAGGCCGAAGCCGCCCGGTTCAGGAGGGGTGCAAGTACCTTCGCTAGAGCCTGGGCCAGGTGCATCTGCGACTTCTGGGGGGACTCCACCTGCGGCGGCCCCATCGCCTATGCCAGCACCGCCTTTGTCCGACCCGGGCTTCGAGGCTCGCTGCTCGCTGGAGGCGCTGCGGTTCGGACTCGTGCCGCATCGTCACATCGAGCAGTTTACCCTGGGTTATGAGCAGCTAAGCAAGTGGATTAACTCATCCTTCCCTGTTTTGGAGCCACGCGTGCACAAGGTCATTGGTGCATATGGCACAGGCAAAAGCCATACGATGTCCGCCATCCGGACCCTTGCGAAGCGGGAAGGCTACATGGTTGCTCACGTCGAGGTAAACGGCGAAGGTATGACCTTGTCCGACCCGGCTAAGCTAATCCATGCGATCTACAGCACGCTTCACAGCCAGGAGGAGGAGACAGAGTATCCACTGGTAGGCTTGTTGGAGAAGGTGATCCAAAATAGCACATCCTCGTATTTGCCTTTATCCGGGCTGCGGGCGGTTGATGCTCATTTGGGCGTCGTCTCGATGCTGCAGCATGCCGGTACGCTGGATATTTGGACCGAGCAGCTGGAGGCCGTCTTCAGCGGGAGCGACGAAGTATCGGCGACCGATCTGGACCGGGAGTTGCGTAAGCAAACACGAGCGAGTGTGCAGGTTTTCCCTGCGGTCCCGCGCTCTCTTCTCGACCGCCCGAACGGCTTAGTCGAATCGCTGCTAGGAACGGCTTGGCTAGCTAAGGCTGCAGGGTATAAGGGGCTTATCATTACGATCGACGAATTCGAGACGGAGAACAAGCATCTGACCAAGGCACAGAAGCAGAAGCTGATGCTGACCTTGAGGGCGATAGAATGTTATGTCAGTGGACAACGCAATTTACCAAAGGTGCCGCTAGCACTCTATTTTGGTACCGTGGGAGACTCGATGGACGGGGGAGACGTCTACCTGAACGATCTGGTCGAAGCAAGCGGAGGCTCCGCATTGGAACTGCGTTTTTTCCAAAAGGAGGAGCGGCTCGAACTCGCCAATCGAATTTACCGCTTTTATCAAGAGGCGTATCAGCTTCAGCGCCCTTACGATCCGAATGTAGCCGACCGCGTGCATACGCTGCTGGACGGACGCGGGTATGTAGAGAGCGAGCTGCTGAGGCAGTTTATCAAATGGTATATGGCGTTCCTGGACGTACTGTACGGACCGCCGAAGGAGATGGCTTAGTTTGACAACATCACAGGAGCTCGAGAAGGACCGTCAACTGAGCAGGCGTCTTCCTACGGTATGGCCGGTGTTCTTCCAGCGCTTCGGACGGCTGACTCCGGTCCAGCGGGAAGCGATCGGGCCGATTCTGGACGGTCGGAACATTCTCATCTGTGCAGCAACCGCCAGCGGCAAGACCGAGGCAGCTTATGCTCCGCTAGTAGAGCGGCTGAAGGGGATGTCCGGTCCGTGGACGATCTTGTATCTGTCACCTACCCGGGCGCTCGTCAACGACATCCATGCAAGGCTCGGTCCGGCCGCAGAGCGGCTCGGGCTTCGTCTCGTGCGCCGTACGGGGGAATACAAATGGGAGTCGGAGGCGGTTCCGCATATTCTTGTTACGACGCCAGAGTCACTTGACAGTATGCTGTGCCGTGGTTTGGCCGAGGATGGAAGCGCTCACGTTCTGGCTCACGTCCGCGCCGTCGTACTCGACGAAATTCATCTGCTGCACGGATCTCCGCGCGGCGAGCAGACAAGATGGCTAATCGAGCGGCTGAAACGGCTGGTGGCTCATGCTTATGATTCAGGCTGGACTCGGAGCAAACAATTGCAGATCGTCGGCCTCAGCGCAACGGTCGTCGAGCCTCAGGCCGTCATTGACACCTTTCTTCCCGGCGGCGGACTCGTGTTCGTACCCGGAAAGCGGGAGATTATTGAAGTGGTGCCGCCTGGCATGCGGTTTGCTCCTGTGGAGCGAGCCCTCCCGGCGTATCTCGGTGCAAAGGGACGAAGCTCTGAGAAATGGGTCGTCTTCTGCAATAACCGCAAGCGCGTGGACGAGCTCACCGAACTACTGTGCAAGGAGCTGCGGGTTTTTGGGTATTCTGTCGGTGCGCACCACGGCAGCTTGGGGAAGACACTGCGCGAGATGACCGAGCGGGACGTGCGCCGACTCGACCGCTACGTGCTGGTTGCCACCTCGACCATCGAGATAGGGGTCGACATCGGCGACGTCGACGGCGTCGCCCTGGACGCTCCGCCGCCGGATATGGCAGCTTTCCTGCAGCGCATCGGCCGCGGCAATCGCCGCTCGCAGCATGCGCAGGTCATGCTGTGCGCCCGCTCTGAGCAGGACGCGGTGTTGCAGGAGGCGATGCTCGAAGCGGCTCGCGTAGGCTGGTTTGCTAATCAACCAGTAGGCCCGATCAGCTCCGTACTGCGGCAGCAGGTACTGTCTTACATATTTCAGGGTAAGGGGGGAGTGCGCAGTCGGGAGTTTATTCGCCGTCTGTTCGAGAAGGAAGTGGATGGCGCCATTATGCAGGAACTGCTAACGATGATGGCTAACGGCGGTGATATTCATGATACACCGAGGGGGG
This sequence comes from Paenibacillus thailandensis, assembly GCF_042685365.1. NCBI lineage: Bacteria > Bacillati > Bacillota > Bacilli > Caryophanales > Paenibacillaceae > Paenibacillus > Paenibacillus thailandensis. The sequence goes on from NZ_JBHUMY010000028.1 coordinate 36,860, forward strand.
TTCGCTTAACGACCAAGGCAAGAGATCGGGCCTTGCGGGGCGAGCTTCACTCTGTCATCGAGACGCTGCCAGGCCAAACCGCCGTGGATTCGGTCACTGGGCGGAGGCTGGCTAACCAAGTAAAACACTTGAAAGGCAAAGGACTTAGCATCGGCGGTAACCACTTTCAAGTGGTCGAACGCTCTGCTTACTCTCTCAAGGTCAAGTCCTCAGCCCGGCTGCCCGATGGCGAAAGTCAATGGTCATACGTGAGCGGTCCGGCAAACCGGAGGACCGAGCATCCGATGGTGCTTCGCCACAAGCTGCTGCTGGCGGAGGGGGAGTGGCCTGTCGTGCAGGATAAGGACGGGTATTACTGCGCCTTCCACCTCGGCGGCGTGCGTATGAGCCTCGCCTTGCGGCTGTTGTCCGTCTACGTCGCACCCGAGGAACGACCGTCGAAGATCACGCCGTACTACGTCAGCTTCCGCGAGGAGCTGAAGCCACGCTGGCTAGTTCATCCTGCAGCAGACCTCTTACACGTCGCTGTGAGCATCAGGTTGGATACTGCTGAGAGCCAGTTAGGTCTGCCACTGGCAAACCGGATGCTGCCAGATAAGCTTCGCCTGCGAGATGTACAAGGCTGGCTGCGGCCGGAGGGGCTTGTGCAAGAGTTGCGGGAGTCGGTTTGGACGCGTGCGGAGGAGGAAACAGTAGAGGTGTTGGGGTTGTTTATTGGAAATTAGGGCTAGTCTAAAATTAACAACTGCTGTTAGGCCTATAGTAGTAATTGTCGACATTAAAGGCATGAAACAGAAATCAATGCTTGGCGGAGAGAGTATCATCATTTCTATCGATCTTTGAAGAAAAGATTCATCTCATTTTACGCGGGTCTATAAGAATGTTGAAATTAATCATTACTAGAATTATAATGTAATCAGTCCTTCTATCGCTTCTGTTCCCAAGGGACTGTAAAATATTTTGTGTAAACTCTCAAACCTAAATCTATTACAATGGAGATTAACGAAA
>NZ_JBHUMY010000029.1:0-69246 GCF_042685365.1 Paenibacillus thailandensis
TTTTCAAAGAACAATCGTTTCTTTCGTTATCACCGCGTCTCTCAGCGGCGACTTTTATAATATAGCACAGGTGCCTAAAACAATGCAACCCTTTTTTTAAAAAAAATTTATGCCGTTTATTTAAAGCTTCGAACGTTAAGAGCATAGCGGGAAAGTTCCTTCGGGGACGCAATTCGGGCATACATGCGGAATACGATTTTGTATCGTTTCGTAATGGCAAGCTTGATATCTCCGTCGAGACGGGAGTCGTTCAAATCGAGGAGCATTTCATCCAATTCCTTGCGCAATACGTAATCAAGCTCTTTGCATTCTTTGTCGTTGAACAATATTCCGAGCATAACGGTAAACGGCCTCCTTGGATTGCTGCAGCGTATAGCGCCTGAGCTTATTCGGATTCTCCTGAACGACATGTTTGACGTAGAAGCAACATATCGCTTTACTGTTATGCTCATTTATTGGAAAATTTATTACAACCCATTAACCGCCGGCGACCCTTGCGGATTATCCCGTTAAGAAAGGCTGGTCCCCATAAGCCAAGGCGTTATTGTGCTCTCTATAATAGAAGCGACAAGCAGCACCGCGACAACGACAATGCCGAGGGGCACCGTCCGTGGCACGAAACGGCGCAGCTCCGTTCCCGCTCCTTCCGCTCCTTTTCCGCCGGGAATAAAAATTCTTTTCCATACAAGAGCGCCGAATTTCAAACCGTATGCCGCCGCGACAACGACTGCCGGTATTTCCAGAATGCCGTGAGGCAATATGCCGCGAAGAAACATGTCCAGCGTTCCGCCCGCTCCGGCCTCCAGCTGTTTCAGATAAAACAGGTAGCCGAGGACCATCCCGTTGACGACCAGGAAAAACGCCGGCACGATTCCGAGCAAAGCTCCCAAATAGATCACGAACACGGCTTTGACCGCATTGTTGATAAAAATAAACACCATAAAGGAAAGCGTCGGATCGGAAGACTGGCGCAACGTCTCGCCGAGCTCCCGAATCGCTTCGACCTGCCCTCCCAAATAACCGTGCAAAGCGCTGTTGGTCGCTCCTACGACCAATCCCGCCATAAACAAAATGACGCTGAAAGCAATATACCGATGCATCGACTTCAAGTGATCGACGATCGCACTCCATTTAAACAAAGCAGTTCCCTCCCGGCCGCTAGCTCCCTCTCCCAAAAGTCGAACAAGCATGAATAACTTGTACATGTACGAGCATAGATTGTACAAGAAAGAAGCTTTATGAGAGAGGAGCGCTTTACCCATGAATTTCTTCTATGTACTGAACGGCAAAAGAATAAAGCAATATTTTCTGATCGCCATTGCTATCGTGTTCTCCGTAGGCGTCATTTATGCCGAGCGGGACAACATCACCGTATTCGCTCCGCAGCAGCCGGCTGCCATCTACAGCGTATCGACGGACAAGAAGGTCGTTGCCCTTACGTTCGATATTAGCTGGGGTGAAAAAAGAACCGAGCCGATCCTTAACGTCCTGAAAGAGAAAGGCGTCAAGCAAGCAACCTTCTTCTTATCCTCTCCATGGAGCCAAGCTCATCCCGACATTGTCAAAAAAATCGTGGACGCAGGCTATGAGATCGGCAGCCATGGCCATAAGCACGACAACTACAGCAAGCTGAGCGACGAAGAAATCCGCAAGCAAATTACAACCGCCCATTCGATTTTGACCGAAGTGACCGGCAAACAGCCGAACCTGATCCGCCTGCCGAACGGCGATTTCGACAAGCGGGTGCTCCGTATCGCGGAGGAATTGAATTACAAGGTCATTCAGTGGGATACCGATTCGCTGGACTGGATGAACATCGGTACGGACAAAATCATTAACCGCGTCGTGTCCCGCACGCATCCAGGCGACATTATTCTGCTGCACGCCAGCGATTCCGTCAAGCAAACCCACGAGGCGCTCCCGGTCATCATCGATCAGCTGCGCAACCAAGGTTACGAATTTGTCTCCGTGTCGCAGCTGCTGGCCCAAACGGAAGTAAACGGCAAAAGCGTTCAGGACAAAACAAGCTCCGCCGACAATCCGCTTAGCGCCTTCAACGTTGCCGGATAGGCCATAGATACGTCCCTATTTCTATTTTAAGATGCCGATTTCACGGCCGGTGCCGCGGAATCGGCATCCCTGTTTCCAAGAACGCGATGCAGCATCAAGATTTGGTACGCATTGCAAGCAAAAAGCGGAACCATCATAAAGACGATTGCCGAAACGTTAAGCTCCCCTTGGAGCGCCGGCCACGATTCGATAAAGGTAACGGTAAACAGCAAAAACAGACTTGGAATGAAGGCGCTTTTGTTCGTTTGCTTCATTTTGAACCAGGAGACGATCCCGGCGCAGACGAGAAGCCCAAGAGGAAGCGACCAGTAAAACCAGCCGGCGGCATGTTGGCTGTAGAGCATATAACCCATGGCAACCGCGGCAAATACAACGCTATAGCCTTGAAGCGCGTTCCACAAATAGCCTTTGCGGAAAATGCTGAGCGCGATATAGTTTAACGTTAAATAAGCAAAAAAGCCCATATGGCTAAAGGCGCCGAACATAAGTCCGGTAAGCGCCATCATAAAAGCGTTGAAGCCGGTTGCCTTCAGTCCCATAAACCCAAAGTCTTGATCGGTCCACTGCATGATCGTGCCCGTTATGACGGAAGCGCCTAATCCGACCAGCATGCACATGCCGAACAAAAAGCCCCATTTTTTCAAATTCAAGCGACTGTTCCCTCCTTTGGTCTTCTCCTTATTTTACCACGTCCGCATGAAAAAGCTAATCCTTCCGCTGATAATTCCCCCCCTCCGGGTTCATACTAACGGTACTACCCGATTGTCGCTGCATACGCGTCAAGGTCAGAAGGGAGATTTCGGTTCACCATGAGCATTCGTACAATTTTATTTGCGGCGCTTGCCTCTTCCGTTTTGATGATTGCGGGCTGCGGCAGCGAGCCTGCACAGGGCGGCCAGCAGATGAGCTATAAAGACATGAAGTCGATGGTCATTGATATTCTCAAAACGGAAGATGCGCAAAAAGCGCTCCAGGAATCGAGCCAGCAAATGTCCGGATACAGCGCCAGCGGCATCAAGACGCTGTCGGTGCAGGATCAGGAGCAGGTCAGGCTGGCGGTGAAGGACGTGCTTGTATCCCCGGAATACGACAAGGTCATTCGCAAGCTGATGACCGATACCCGTTTCGCGGGCGAATTCGCCAAAGCCGTCAACAAGCAAAATACCGAGATCCACAAGCAATTATTGAAGGATCCCACTTATCAGGCCGATCTGATGAAAGCCATGAACAACACGGATATGCAAAAAATGATACTGGAAGTGCTGCAAAGCAACCAGTATAAAAAGCAAGTGATGTCCATGATGCAAGAGGCGATGGGCAACCCGATCTTCAAACTGGAAATGCTTGATTTGATGAAGGCTGCCGTGAAGGAGCATCTGGAGCCGAAGCCGGACGAGAAGCCTAAGCAAGAAGGCGGAGGAGAAGGGGGCGGCGAAGAAGGCGGCGGCGAGGGAGAAGAAGGCGGCGGCGAAGAAGGCGGAGGAGAAGGCGGTTCCTCCCAATAAGAATGGAGTTCTTATGCGGAAAAAGCGAAAAGCCCGGTTAAACAGGCGTTATTGCCTGCCTAACCGGGCTTCTTGCTTAGCCTCCCAGCTTGTCGACGACCTTGGCGGCCAATTGATCGTAAATCTTGCCGATCTCCGTCTCCGGCTTATACACGGAAGGGGAGAAATCCGGCTCAAGCGGATGGTTGTCCGGCTGGCCGAGCGGAATTTGCGCAAGCAGCTCGACGTGCAGCGTCTCGGCCAATCTCGCGCCGCCGTCGCGGCCAAACACATACTCCTCTTCCCCCGCTTTGTTCCGGTAATAGGACATGTTCTCGACGACGCCGATAATGTCGTGATTGGTCTTCACCGCCATTGCGCCCGCCCTCGCCGCAACGAACGCGGCCGTCGCGTGCGGCGTCGTCACGATAATTTCTTTGCTCTGCGGAATGATCTGATGCACGTCCAGCGCAATGTCGCCCGTTCCCGGCGGCAAATCGAGCAGCATGTAATCGAGCTCTCCCCATTCGACCTCGGCAAAAAAGTTGCGCAGCATTTTGCCGAGCATCGGGCCGCGCCATACGACCGGACTGTTGTCTTCCACGAAAAAGCCCATGGACATCACCTTGACGCCGAACCGCTCGATCGGCACGATGCGCTCGTCTTCGACGGAAGGGCGTTCCTCGATTCCCATCATATCGGGAACGCTAAAGCCGTAAATATCGGCGTCGATAATGCCGACCCGCTTGCCCTGCCGGGCCAATGCCGCAGCGAGGTTGACGCTGACGGTCGATTTGCCGACGCCGCCCTTGCCGCTGGCGACGGCAATGAACTGCACGCCGCTGCGGGGATCCAGCAGCGGCGACTGCAGCCCGGCCCCGTGCCCCTTGACGGGGCCGGCCCCCTTGGCGCCAGCCGGCGCGGCGGCTTGCTCCGCCGGCGGCGCCTCCAGCGCGCGAAACCGGCAATGCACGGTTTCGGCGCCCGCCTGCGCGAGTGCTTCGCGCAGGGCGGCTTCCAGCGACGGCTTCAGCTCGTCGCTTGCGGTGAGGACCGTCAACGATACTTGACGGTCCTTGACGATGACGTCGCGTACCGCTACATGGTACGCGCTATATTGTGCCGTTACGGCCTGAACGGCCTCGATTGCTTGCTCGCGTGTCAACATGCTTTTGTGAGCACCACCTTTTTGTGCGATAACGTTACCATTTCGTTTTTCCATTATAGCACAAATTGGACGCGCATCTCCTTCTCATCCGCTTACGCTTATTTTTTCGCCGGAAGCGTACCGGAGCAGCCCTTGGTAAACGGCGGCCGCCACTTGCTTCTGATAGTCCGGGTCGGCCAGCCGGCCCGCTTCGCCGGGATTGGACAAAAACCCGACTTCCACAAGCGCCGTCGGTATCGTTTTGACCGCCTCCAGCACGTATACGCCTTTCTTTAAAGCCGGAAGACGCGTCGTGTTGCCGAGATTGCGCTTGATTTCGTCCTGAATTAATGCCGCTAACAAGGAATTGTCTTGATGATTCGGGTAATAAAACGTTTGAGCGCCCGACCATTTCTCCGACGGAATGCTGTTCATATGGATGCTGACGACAACGCTTGCTCCGCTTTGCTGGATCGTGGAGACGCGCTTCAGCAAATCTTCGGTTTTGCGTTTGCGGATCACGCTCGTATCGGGATTGGCCAGATCGTAATCCCCTTCGCGCGTCAGCACGACCGCAGCGCCGGACTGCTGCAAATAATCGCGAAGATAAAAAGCAATCGCCAGATTGATATCTTTTTCGATAACGCCCGATTTGCTGACGGCGCCTCCGTCAATGCCGCCATGCCCCGCGTCGATGACGACCGTTTTCCCGGCAAGCGGCATCGACCAATACGTCCAGCTTTGACTGGCCGGCGTGTGCCGGCCGAGCAGAACGGCGACCAAAATCACGACAGTCAGCCCAACGGCGATCCGAACCGCGCCTTTATACGTCATCCAGACGATAAGTCTGCGCCCTCGGCGACGAAACATAAAAAACCACCCCGTCCCCCTGATAAGATGTACGCTTCGACCGGACAGGCCAGCCCTGTACACATTATCATTTATATGGGACGAGATGGTCGTTTATGTGTTTATGAAGCTCAAAACGTCAAAGGCTCACGCTTTCACTTCGCCGGTGTTTGGATTAAACGGTCGTTTGCGCCATGCCTTCGATCAAAATTTGCGCGACCTCCGGACGGGAAAACTCCGGCGGCGGGCAGATGCCGTCGCGCAGCAGGGCGCGCACTTTCGTTCCGGACAACGTCAGATGGTCGGACTTATCGTGCGGGCACGTCTTCGTCGTGGCCATGTTGCCGCATTTCGTGCAGTAGAAGCTGTGCTCGAAATAAAGCGGCGTAATGCCCAGATCCGCGGCAGGGATCGTCTTCAGCAGCTCTTGCGCTTCATACGTGCCGTAGTAATCGCCTACGCCGGCATGGTCGCGGCCGACGATGAAGTGGGTGCAGCCGTAGTTTTTGCGTACGATCGCATGGAAAACCGCTTCGCGCGGTCCCGCGTAACGCATAGCCGCCGGGAATACGCCCAGGAAGACGCGGTCCTGCGGATAGTAGTTCTCGAGCAGCGCAAGGTAGCTCTTCATGCGGACGTTCGCCGGAACGTCGTCGGACTTCGTCTCGCCGACAAGCGGATTCAGGAACAAGGCGTCCACGATTTCCATGGCCGTCTTCTGAATATATTCGTGCGCCCGGTGCACCGGATTGCGGGTCTGGAAGCCGACGACGGTCTGCCAGCCTTTCTCCGCGAAGATGCGGCGCGTTTCGGAAGGATCAAAATAATATTCCTCGAACTTCTCCGGCTTCGGACGGTTCAATACGACAATGTCGCCGCCGACGTAAGTGGAAGGACGGGCAAAAAGCTTCTTCACGCCCGGATGCTCCAGATCGTCCGTCTTGAATACTTGAACCGCTTCATGCTTCTGATCGACCTTGTAAATGTCCTGGATATCGATGACGGCGTATACGACGTTGTCCTCGCCGACAAGCGCCGCCCGTTGTCCGGCGCGCAGAGCGGAAGCCTGCGCATCGTCCACCGATAACGTAATCGGAATGCTCCATACCGTGCCGTCGGCAAGGCGCATCCGGTCTACGACGGACCGGTAATCTTGCTCGTTCATGAAGCCTTTGAGCGGCGAAAAAGCGCCGACCCCGATCAAATCCAAATCCGAAATCGTCCAGCTGTTAATGACAATGGTTGTCAGGCTTTCCGCTTCCTTCAGCAGCCGTTCGCGCTCTTCGCCGGCAGCGACACGGTTCACCAGCGTGCCGCCGTGCGGTTGTATTTGACTCATCCTGTTGCTCCTCCTTGATTTCATTCAATGGTGTCCGTCCGATTGCTTATTTATGCAAGCCGCACTCCGTCTTATCCTGACCAGCCCAGCGCCCTGCGCGCGGATCTTCGCCCGGCATGACGGGACGCGTGCAATACTCGCAGCCGATGCTCGGATAGTTCTGGTCGTGCAGCGGGTTGTAGATGACGTCGTTCTCCCGGATATAATTCCATACGTCTTCGGAAGTCCAGCTTGCCAGCGGGTTAAACTTCACGAGACCAAACTTCACGTCGTACTCGACTTTCTTCGCATTGGCGCGGGTAGGCGCCTGATCGCGGCGAATGCCGGTAATCCATGCTTCGTACTTGGACAAAATGCGCGTTAGCGGCTCAACCTTGCGGATGTTGCAACATTGGTTGGCGTCCTTCGTCCACAGCTCCGGTCCATGCTGTTCCGCTTGCTCTTCCGGCGTAAGGAGCGGTTTGACTTGGACAAGCGGAATTCCCGGATAACGCTCGATGAGGCGGTCGCGCGTCTCATACGTTTCTTTGAAGTGAAAATCCGTATCCAAATAGAAAATGTCCGTAGTCGGGCTAATCTTCTGCAGCATGTCGACCAGGACGACGTCTTCCGCGCCGAAGCTGCACGCAAACGTAATGTTCGGGAACGTTTCTACGGCGTAAGCAATAATTTCTTGCGGAGTGGCCGTCTCAAGCTCTTCCGCTTTTTGTTTAATAAGCGCTTCCTTCTCGAATAAGTTCATCGCTTTTCCCTCCGTGTCAATTCCAAGTAAAATTATCTGTATTAAGTTAAATTATAAGTCCTTCCGGCGTATAGTTCAATGGCTAAATGACAAAAAGTCTTGACAGCATTTCCCTTTTTTGAACAATAGCCTAGGAAAAACGGCCGTCCGCCGGCTTCGTTAATTCCATATTGAAATTAACTCTCAATTAGATGGGCAAGCGGCCAGGCAAGAACCTTCTTTTCGCATTATATGGTCAAGTGCCTTTCCTGTGCGTGCCCATCTCCGTACCGGCCCGCTCCCCTGCCCCAACATGCGAAACCTTCCGCGCGAAAATCGCAGCGGGAGGTTCGTCGCCAGGCGGCGCAAACGGATGGTCTAAGCATCGTCTATCGAGGGGGGGCAGATCAAGTTATCCGTCCCGGGTATCGCTTAAGTCAGCCAGGCCGCACGTTCTAACGGATGAAAAAGCGAAGTTTCCGCTTTAAGCGTTCGGGTTCCAGCCTTTAAGCACGTTTTCGACCGTCCACCCGGAAGCTTCTTCATCCGACAATTGACGGCGCGTATCGGTAACGGCGGCGCCGGGCCCGTAGTTCTTGTATTCGTAGAGCCGGGCGTCCGCCGCGGAGAAACCGGACATATCGGTCCAGCCGATCGGGTTGATATGGGCACCCATCTCGCAATTCATATAGACGACGCTGGCGATCGCATCCGGATTGCCGCCCGGATGCCAAGGACGCCCCAGCCAGACGGTGCCGGGAGCGGCGTCGCTTGTCAGCTTGCTGTTCAGGATGAGATAGCCGTACGGTTCCGTGATCATCGTGCTCGCTGCCGTAATGTACCCGTTATTGGTCGAAGATCCGCGGTCGAGCGAATGAATCGTACATTCCTCGAACACGGCGGACGATCCGCCGAAAATAAAATCGACGTCGCCTTCGATGTAGCATCGGTAAAAATATTGGGTTCCGCCGTTCGTCAGCAGCGTGTCCTGATTCCCGATGAAGCGGACGTTCTCGAAGCGCTGCCGGTCGCCGCGGACATTCAAGGCGACGGCTTGCTTAGCGCCGGCCTCGACGGAGGATTCGTCGAACGAATTTTCGATCGTCATGTTTTTGGCGATAAAATCGCTGCCGTTGACGAACATGCTGGCGCTGCCGCTTGTGCCGTAAGTGCCTCCGGTCGGCTTTTCCTTGCCGGAGTAATTGTCATAGGTAATGACCGTACCTTCCGCGCTCTCTCCAATCATCGCAATAAACGGTTTGTTGGCGGGAACCGTAACCACTTCTTTATAGATCCCGTCTTTAATGAAAATTTCGACTCTCTCCGAGTTGTTCGCTTGAACCGCATCGATGGCCGCTTGCACGGTCGTATAATCGCCCGTACCGTCTTGCGCCACCGTCATCCGGCTCGGAAGAGCTCCGAGCTGCGGCCTTAAATCGCGGGTTAGCTTCAGATCACCGGCGGTCAAAGCGGTTCCTGCGGCATCTGCGGAATTGGTGCCGACTGCCGCCGCGTACACGCGGTTCTCGAAATAGCCGGTCGTTGTCGCGGCTTCGAGCAGCTTTTTGGCATAGCTGCCGCCCCAGGAATAGCCGTCTCTGCGCTCCTGCTCGATTTCCTGAATGCTGTATTTAATGACGCCGTCGCGTCCGGAGAAAATCCCGCGGTTCGTGCCGATCTCATAGAACCGGTACCATGTGACGGATGCCGGGTCTTCCACAAAATAAACGCCGTTCGGATCTGCGCTCACATATTTGATTCCTTCGAGCTTCACTTCGTCGAACCATTGCAGCGCACCCGCTATCGCGCGCTTGATCTCGTCGGTCTGATTCGGACGGCTCATCAAATAACGAACGATGCCAACCGACTCGGAGCCGGAAATGGAAGGATGCTCATAAGCTCTGGCGCCCTTCGGCTCGTAGCTGTACGGGTCGTGCTGCGCGCACCAGGCGGTCAGTTGGCCGTCGACGACAATTTGCGATTTCAAAATATACTCGATCCCGCGATCTCTCGCCTCCTCCAATTCCGCTATCGTGGCATCGTCGACCAGATTCGTATCGAACGGATATTGCTTGAGGACGATGTCGTCGATCAAATCCAATACTCGGATCATGGCGTTATCGTTAAACGTGACGTAATTGGAATAGTACGTGCTGTCGCCGGGAGCGCCGCGCTCCGGATACACTTGCGGCCATCCTCCCGTATCGTATTGCATGTTCAGCAGGAAGCCGATTCCCTTCAGCACGCTTTCCTTCAGCGAATCGTCGCCCGTCGCCCGGTAAACCTCGGCAATGAACCTGATTTCACCGGTTGTCGCATTGTTGTCGATGGAACCAAGCTCCGTTACTCCGTCCGCGCCCAGCTGCGCCGACTTGCTTTCCGTCCCGTTCCAAGCCCGGTCGTAAGGCATCGACTTCGTCCAGCCGCCGTGGTCCATTTGCCAAGAGACCAGATTATGAGCCTTCTCGATCGCGGCATCAAGATCTCCTTCGAATTCGTACTCTTCCGCCTCTCCCGTTATCGTCGCATCCTTGCCGAACGATTCGGCCGTCTCGAACAAAATAACCGTGTTGCCGAAACGGTTCGTTCCCCTAGCGGCTTTTACCAATTCCAAATCTCGAAACGCGGGGGCCAGCGACTCCCATGAACCGGTCGGCGTACGAAGAGCAAAATCTTTGTAATCGACCGTTTCAAGTTCGCCGTTTAAAATGACGGCGGCAATGTTGCTTGCCACCGTATAAGCGCCGACGATGCTCAGCTTCTTCGCGCTGCCCGATTCGGCGGCAATCCTCTCCGCAACCTCGCCGGCTTCCGCAGCCGTCAAGTAATCCTTGGCGCCAAATCCGTTATTCGCCGACATGTAGCCTTCCTTCACAACGGCGCCTACCCCGCCGTTGCTTCCTTCCGAAGCGCCGGTTAAGTGAAGGGCCCGGGCGATCATATTCGCCGCATCCTTCCTTGTGATCGGCTCGTCCGGCTTTATCAGGCCGTCCTTGCCCGGTTCGGCATAACCCGCGTCCCGCGCGGCCTCCAGCACGTACGCGTCCCAATCGCCAAGCGGCTTCTCCCATACGGAAGTTTCGAGCTCCAAGTTGGGGAATTCATCCCTTTGAATGTAACCTAGCGCATCGTTCAGAAGCGACATGAATTCGATGCGGGCAATAGGGCGGTCCGTTTCGCGTTCGGGAGCCAAGATGCCCAGTGTCGTTAGTTTTTTCATCAGCGATCCGCCGATCATATCCGACACTTCGACTTCTTCCAGAACGCCGGGACCCGGTTCGCCCATATCCGGAGCATTGTGAATACGGAGATGATCGATATTTGCGCCGCCGCTTGATCCCGTTGCCGTCATTCGAATAACGTTAGTCCCTTCGTTGAGCTTCGTCTTCATACGGGCTGTGCTCCACTTCGCGAAATCTCCCGTCGACGGAAAGCTTAACTGCGCGGCGGCGACGGTCCCGTTCACTTTGATTTCCGCCGGACGATCTTCCGCTGCGCCCGAAGCGTAACGGAATTCAAGCGTATAATCTCCCGATGCCGGCATATATACGGTCCATTCGATCCATCCGCCGGCCGTATTCGGGTTGAAATCGACAAAGCCGGCTCCCGTATAACCAAGATGCTTATTATCCACAATCGTACCCGATCCTATTGCGTCCTCGGCTTCATAAGTCGAATCGACGACCGACGGATCTTGTCCATCGTCTCCCTCCGTATCGCCCAGACTTCCGCCCTCGCCTGCTCCGGTCTCCTCATCCGGCTCCATATACGGCAGGCCGGTAAGTTCAAGCTCGTCCACATCACGACCGCCCGTGCTGCCGTTCGGCATAAACGTATCGGCCCTCTCCGCCGCGTACCCGACGCTCGGCGTTGCCGAGTAGAGGGGTAGTGCCGCTATCGCAGCTGCGAGGAACGGCATGGCAATCTTTTTCATTCGCATCATTGAATTCCCCTTCCTTATCCTAGAATGGAATACAGCACCCCTATTATATGTAAGCGTTTTCTATTATGTACATAATCCATGTACAACCTGCTCGCTGGAACGTCCGGTTGTTCCGCGATACCCAACAAAATGATTATGCGTGGAATGGCTCCTCCGCCAAAGTGTCATTATCTCGACTTCCTATATGCAAAAAAAGGCATCTCCGGAGAGATGCCTTCTTGGGTATACCGTACGTATTAACGTTTCGAGAATTGTGGCGCGCGACGAGCCGCTTTGAGACCGTATTTTTTACGTTCTTTCATGCGTGGGTCGCGTGTCAGGAAACCAGCGCGTTTCAGAGCCGGACGGAATTCCGGATCTGCTTTCAGCAGCGCGCGGGAAATGCCGTGACGGATAGCGCCGGCTTGGCCGGAAATGCCGCCGCCGTTTGCAATTACGATAACGTCGTAGTTGTTAAGCGTTTCTGTGAGAGCAAGCGGTTGTTTAACAATCAGCTTAAGCGTCTCCAGACCAAAATAGTCGTTCAGGTCGCGTTTGTTAACGATGATTCGTCCTTCACCCGGCACAAGACGTACGCGTGCAACAGAGTGTTTACGACGACCGGTTCCATAGTATTGTACTTGAGCCATGAAACTGTCCTCCTCTTTAATTAGCCGCGAAGTTCGTAAACTTCAGGGTTTTGTGCTTGGTGTGGATGCTCCGAACCAGCGTATACTTTCAGTTTAAGCTTCATTTTGTCGCCGAGACGGTTCTTCGGCAGCATGCCGTGTACAGCCAGCTCAATGACACGTTCAGGTTTGTTTTTGATCATTTCTTGAGCCGGAGTCACTTTCAGGCCGCCCGGATACAGGGAGTGACGGTAGTACATTTTGTCCGTCATTTTCTTGCCTGTCAGTTGAATTTTCTCAGCGTTGATGACGATTACGAAATCGCCGCAGTCAACGTGAGGTGTAAATTGTGGTTTATGCTTGCCGCGAATCAGGCTTGCAGCTTCGCTCGCCAGACGACCAAGCGTTTTGCCAGTCGCATCAATGATGTGCCACTTGCGTTCAACTTCGTTCGTCTTCGCCATAAAGGTGGTACGCATGGATGATCCTCCTTCAATTGTTCACGTTCTTAAGTTTATGTTCCCGTCATCAAAAGTCCGCTAACGCACTCGTTCACGCGCTGCCCGTCCGACGGTACAAACATCCGCTACATATGCGGTCTCTAGTTATCATTTTCAATCGTTAATGTTGCTAAGTTGTTGCTATAAGTCGGTCATTCTTAGTCGGGGCTGTGGGAGAGCCACTAAGAAAACACAAGTTATATTCTACTATAAAGATTAGGCATGCGCAAGCGATTTTGGACGGTTTTGCGCGATTTCCAATCTTTTAACCGTTGCTAGCCTTGCGATTGATCCGAAAGGCCGGCATCCAGCTCCGAATAATACACGTCCCACAGCATCAAGCCTTGAGCGATCGCCGTCGGGCCGGCCTTCGAGCGGTCTCGCGCCTCAAGAATGGCCGGCATGTCTCCAGGCGCAACGGCTCCGATTCCTACTTTGATCAACGTTCCTACGATAATGCGTACCATGTTGTACAAGAATCCGCTGCCGGTCACGTAAATATGCAGGAAAGGCCCGTCCTGCTCGATGTAGGCTTCATAGATCGTCCGGACGTGATTTTTTTTCGTCGAATGGGCAGAGGTAAACGACGTATAATCATGCGTCCCGATCAAATGGGCAATCGCTTCCCGCATGGCGGCAACGTTTAACGGCCGGTAATGATGATAACGGTACTGCCTTCCGAACACGTCGGGAAACTTGCCCGTGTCGATGGTGTATCGGTACGTTTTTCGTTTGGCCGATCGTCTGGCATGAAAGCTTTCCGGCACTTCTACTGCGTCCAGAATGACGATATCGTCAGGCAAACGAGAATTCAGCGCTAGCGGCCAGCGTTCGATCGGAATCGCGGAAGCGGTAAGGAAGTTGAACATTTGCGCTTTGGCGTGGACGCCCGCATCGGTTCTTCCCGAACCGATAATGTTCAGCTCTTCGCCTGTCAACATACGGATCGCTTTCTCGATGTGATCCTGTATCGTATTCCCGTCGGGCTGCGATTGAAAGCCGTTATACCTTGAGCCGTCATAGCTCACTTTCATGCATATATTGCGCATGTCATCCCATTCCCTTTAAAAAGGATTTCCCAACCCCCTAAATCCCCCTTGTCGTAAGGAGGACCCCAAGGGGCGCAGCCCCTCTGGACACCCCGAAAGGGATCGCAACTGCCACGTACAACGTGCATAGACACCTTGCTGCGGCAAGCCGCTTGTCGTCCCTTCGGAACACGCTCTACGTAGGAGCCCCAAACACAAGGGCAAGTAGGCAGCTCCGCGCCGCAGAGCTTCAGAGAAAACAGATACGAGAGTCAAAACCATGACTCTCGTAACCTACTGCCTCTCCCCGCCCTTGGAGAGCGCCTTGGGTTGGCACGGGAGCTGCGGCGAGCGAAGGTTAGGCGGATGCGGGTTAGCAGAGTGCGGCATATGGGGTTCAGAGTTTACGTCCGGCCTTTAAATTCGTGTTATAACCATAGAATAAATTGAGAAGAACACGAAATTAACAGCAGGCTGAACCGCATATGCCAACACGTAGCTATCACCACAATTCCGCACGAACCAAGACGCGAGCCAACAAGCAGCCGGGCCAATTAAAAAAGGTGGCCTCTAAGGGCCACCCTTTCTCAATTACGCGCGGTCAACCAGTTCCAGATATACCATTGGCGCAGAGTCGCCACGGCGGGGTCCCAGCTTCAAAATCCGCGTGTATCCGCCCGCACGTTCCGAGTAACGGGTGGCCAGCTCGGAGAACAGCTTTTGAATCGCGTCTTGCTCTCCGTCTACGCTTTCGCGACGAACGTAAGCAGCTACTTGACGACGAGCAGCGAGGTCGCCTTTCTTCGCTTTCGTGATCAGCTTCTCAGCGATCGAACGAACTTCTTTCGCTTTTGCTTCCGTCGTTTCAATGCGTTCATAAAGGAACAGGTCAGTAACGAGGTCGCGGAACAATGCTTTCCGCGCACTTGCGTCACGGCCGAGTTTAGAGTATGCCATTTCTTTTTCCCCTCCCTTGCCTAATTCTAACTTGCAAGCGGCCTATTCTTCCTGCCGTAGGCCAAGACCAAGCTCTTCGAGCTTCTCTTGCACTTCCTCGAGCGATTTGCGGCCGAGGTTGCGGACCTTCATCATGTCCTCTTCGGATTTCGTAATAAGCTCCTGCACAGTGTTGATGCCTGCACGTTTCAAACAGTTGTAAGAACGTACGGAAAGATCCAGCTCCTCGATCGTCATCTCGAGAACCTTCTCTTTCTTATCTTCTTCCTTCTCAACCATAATTTCCGCGTCTTTGGCTTCATCGGTCAATCCAACGAACAGGTCCAAATGCTCGGTCAAAATTTTAGCGCCGAGGCTAACCGCTTCTTCAGGGCGGATGCTGCCATCCGTCCATACTTCAAGCGTCAGCTTGTCGTAGTTGGTCACTTGGCCAACGCGTGTGTTCTCTACGCTATAGTTGACACGTGTAATTGGCGTGTAAATCGAATCAATAGGAATAACCCCAATCGGTTGATCTTCCTTCTTGTTGCGGTCCGCTTGCACGTACCCGCGACCACGATTGGCGAATACTCTCATATGGAGCCGCGCGCCGGAGGCCAAGGTTGCGATGTGAAGATCTGGGCTTAAAATCTCGACATCGCTGTCGGCTCGAATATCGCCCGCCGTTACGTTCCCTTCGCCTTCCGCGTCAATTTCCAGCACCTTTTCTTCATCGGAATGGATTTTAAGCGACAGGCCTTTCAGGTTAAGAATGATCTCCGTGACGTCTTCGATCACTCCCGGAACCGTAGAGAATTCGTGCAGCACGCCGTCGATTTGAACCGATGTGACTGCCGCGCCCGGCAGAGACGACAACAGAATTCGGCGAAGCGAGTTTCCAAGCGTCGTGCCATATCCGCGCTCCAAAGGTTCAACGACGAAACGTCCGTAAGTGCCTTCCTCGTTCAATTCTACGGTTTCGATTTTCGGCTTTTCGATCTCAATCACTAATAGTACCCTCCTTCAAACGTCGCTCCCGTTACAATACCGTATTCTAGTCAAACCTTGTAGTATGCCAAACCTTCACAACCATTATTCACAAGTTGCTGTATTTTGATACCACAGTGAGCTAGGTTATACGCGACGACGTTTCGGCGGACGGCATCCGTTGTGAGGAATAGGCGTTACGTCTTTAATCAGGTTAACTTCCAGGCCTGCGGCTTGCAGCGAGCGGATAGCCGCTTCGCGGCCTGCGCCAGGACCTTTAACCATAACTTCAACAGCCTTCATGCCGTGTTCCATTGCCGCTTTAGCTGCAGATTCCGCAGCCATTTGAGCGGCGAACGGCGTGCTCTTGCGGGAACCTTTGAAACCGAGGTTACCGGAGCTTGCCCAAGAAATCGCATTGCCGTGCGGATCCGTAATCGTAACGATCGTGTTGTTGAACGTCGAACGGATGTGAGCGACGCCCGATTCGATATTTTTACGGTCGCGGCGTTTCGTGCGGACGACTTTTTTAGGTTTAGCCATGATCCATTATCCTCCTTTCTTATTTCTTCTTGTTCGCTACAGTCCGACGAGGACCTTTACGGGTACGCGCATTCGTTTTCGTACGTTGTCCGCGAACCGGCAGACCGCGACGATGGCGAACACCGCGATAGCAGCCGATCTCGATCAGACGTTTGATGTTCAGGGAAATTTCGCGGCGCAGATCGCCTTCCACTTTAACGGTTTTGTCGATCGTATCGCGCAGGCGGCTTACTTCGTCTTCCGTCAGATCGCGAACACGGGTGTCTGGATTGATGCCAGTCGTGCTCAGGATTTTTTGGGAAGTCGTTTTGCCGATCCCGAAAATGTACGTCAGGGCGATTTCGACGCGCTTGTCGCGCGGCAAGTCAACACCAGCTATACGTGCCATATATGGTTTACCTCCTTATCCTTGTTTTTGTTTGTGTTTCGGATTTTCACAAATCACCATAACATTGCCTTTGCGGCGAATGACTTTGCATTTCTCGCAAATCGGCTTAACCGAAGGTCTTACCTTCATTGTGATTACCTCCCGAATCTTATCGGAGCAGACGGAAAGGCCTACTTCCGATAGGTGATGCGCCCTCTTGATAAATCATAAGGCGATAACTGTACGACCACTTTGTCTCCAGTCAGAATGCGGATAAAGTGCATTCTGAGCTTACCGGAAACGTGTGCGAGGATCTGATGACCGTTCTCCAGTTCCACCTTGAACATGGCATTCGGCAATGGCTCTAGCACCGTGCCTTCGACCTCAATGACGTCTTCTTTAGCCACAGTCAATCTCCTTTCGCATACGCAAACTTCTGAATGGCATAACGCAACTTGGCATTGGTTACCCGGCCTGTTTCGTTCATGCTGTTTACAACTTCGCTGCTGACGGCCTCTTGCAACTCGAGATGCAGAACGTTCTTTTTCTTCGGATGATCGAAGCGGCGTTTGTCGCCGTCCGCGATCCAGACGAACCGGTCATCCTCTATGCGGATGACGACGGCCAAGCTGCCTTCTTCCTTGCCCCGAAGCACTTTGACGATTTGACCGATTTGCGGTTGGATCCCCATATCAATCTACACCGCCTGAGGCATCGCCGTCAAAATTTCAAAGCCGTTCGCCGTCACAGCTACCGTGTGCTCGAAATGAGCGCACCAGGAACCGTCCTCCGTGACGACCGTCCAATTGTCTTCCAGCGTGCGGACGTACCGCTCGCCGATATTGACCATCGGTTCGATGCAAAGAACCATACCCGGCTTAAGCCGTGGTCCGCGATCTGGCAATCCGTAGTTCGGAATTTCCGGAGCCTCGTGAAGGTCCCTGCCGATTCCATGTCCTACAAACTCCCTTACAACCGAGAAACCCGCCGCCTCCACGACACGCTGAACCTCATGCGATACGGTAGACAAGCGAACATCCGGACGGATGAGCGCCACTGCCGCATAGAGCGATTGCTCCGTTACTTCCAGCAGCCGTCTGACCTCGGCGGATACGTCGCCAACCGGATACGTCCATGCGGAATCTCCGTGGTAGCCTTCGTATTCGGCGCCGATATCGATACTGATAATATCGCCTTCATTCAGCTTGCGCGGTCCGGGAAAACCATGAACCAGCTCATTGTTTACAGAAGCGCATATGCTGGCAGGAAAACCATTGTAACCTTTGAAGGATGGAACGGCGCCTTGGCTGCGAATGTACGCTTCGGCAATTTCGTCAAGTTCTCCCGTCGTAATGCCGGGCTTGACGGCCTCTGCCATTAAACGGTGCGCACCTGCAACGATTCGGCCGGCTTCCCTCATATGTCGCAGCTCCGATTCGGATTTGCAAACGATCATTACAATGAACCTCGCAAGTAGGATTCGATATCGGCGGTAACCGCATCGATTTCCTTCTCGCCGTCGACTTCGCGCAGAAGACCTTTCTCGCCGTAGTAGCTCAAAAGCGGCGCCGTCTTGGAGATGTACTCGTCCAGACGCGTTCCGACCTTCTCTTCCGTATCGTCCGAGCGTTGGTACAACTCGCCTCCGCACTTGTCGCATACGCCTTCTTGCTTCGGCGGGTTAAACAACACATGGTAGGTCGATCCGCACGCTTTGCAAATGCGTCTGCCCGTCAGACGGGCAAGCAGCAAGCCGCGATCTACTTTCAGGTTAATGACATGGTCGATGCTGCGGCCGAGTTCCTTCAGCATGCCGTCAAGCGCTTCGGCCTGCTGCAGCGTGCGAGGAAAACCGTCGAGCAAGAAACCTTTCTTGCAATCATCCTGTTCAAGGCGTTCCTTCACAATGCCGTTCGTGATCTCATCGGGAACGAGCAGCCCTTGGTCGACATACTCCTTCGCTTTAAGACCGAGCGGTGTTCCTTGCTTCATCGCAAGGCGGAATGCGTCACCAGTGGAAATGTGCGGCACGCCGAAATTTTCGACGATACGCTCAGCTTGCGTTCCTTTACCGGCTCCCGGAGGACCCATGAATAAAATGTTCATTGGCATGTTCCTCGCTTTAAGCACAATAGGCTCGGGCGGGCCCCGTTAGCACCTTAAGACGAACGGAAACCCGAACAGAACCTATTGTTATTTATTGATAAACCCTTTGTAATGGCGTTTGATCAATTGGCTCTCGATTTGCTTCATCGTATCGAGCGCGACGCCGACGATGATCAGCAGCGACGTTCCGCCCAGCTGCACCGTCCGCGGCAACCCGGCAACCGCTCCGAAAAAGACCGGAAGAACCGAGATAACGGCCAAGAACAATGCGCCTGCAAGCGTAATGCGCGACATCACACGCGTCAGGTAAGTCGAAGTCGGTTTGCCCGGACGGATGCCCGGAATATAACCGCCGTTCTTCTTCATATTGTCAGCCATTTGTACAGGATTGATTTGGACAAAGGTATAGAAGAAGGTGAAGCCGATAATCAACAGCACGTACAGCACCATGCCAAGCGGCTGGTCGTAATACAGGTTGTTGATAATCCAGTTTGCCCACGTCTTGCCTGCCCAAAACTGCGCGATCGTAATCGGGAACATAAGCAGCGACACCGCGAAAATGACCGGGATAACGCCTGCGCCGTTCACTTTCATCGGAATGTGCGTCGATTGGCCGCCGTACATCTTCCGTCCGACTACGCGTTTGGCGTATTGAACCGGAATTTTCCGAATGCCTTGCTGTACGAAGATAACGCCGACGATGATGAGAATGACCGCAATGACGATCAGCACCATCTTGCCGATGTTCCAGAACAGCTGATCTTCCTTCCCGACAAACTGATCCTGGTAGAGCGTACGAATATGACCAGGCAAGCTAGCCGTGATACCGGCAAAGATCAGGATCGAGATCCCGTTGCCGACACCGCGCTCCGTAATTTGTTCGCCGAGCCACATCATGAAGGCAACGCCTGCCGTCAAGATGATGGCGATGACCAAATAGTCTACGAAGTTAGCGCCAGGAACCATTTCATAGTTATACTGACGGTTGAACCCGATCGCCGTAGCAAAACCTTGAATCAGACCAAGTATAACCGTGCCATATCGCGTAATTTGCGCGAGCTTGCGTTTTCCGTTCTCGCCTTCCTTCGCCCATTCCGCAAGTCTCGGAATAACATCCATCGACAACAGCTGAACGATAATCGACGATGTGATGTACGGCGTAATGCCGAGCGCTAGAATGGAGAACTGGAACAACGCGCCGCCTGAAAACGTGTTGAGCAAGCCGAACAAATCCGCTCCAGCTTGGTCAACTTGCTTAAATACGTCTGTTTCTACGCCCGGTACCGGAATAAAGGAACCGATGCGGTATATCAGAAGAATGAAAAGTGTGAAGAGGATCCGATTGCGCAAATCCTCCACTTTCCAAATGTTGGACACGGTTTTGAACAATTAGATCACCTCGGTTTTACCGCCGGCAGCCTGGATTTTCTCTACCGCAGATTGAGAGAACTTATTTGCTTTAACAGTAAGCTGTACGTTGATTTCGCCATTGCCCAAAATCTTGATACCGTCCAAGCCGTTCTTCACAATGCCTTGCTCAAACAGAACCTCTGGCGTAACTTCCGTGCCTGCTGCAAAGTTGTTAAGATCTTCAACGTTAACTACGGCATATTCCTTGCGGAATGGGTTGTTGAAGCCGCGTTTAGGCAGACGACGGTACAAAGGATTTTGACCGCCTTCGAAGCCTGGACGCACACCACCGCCGGAACGAGCGTTTTGACCTTTGTGACCGCGTCCTGCCGTTTTGCCGTTACCGGAACCGATACCGCGACCTACACGGTTGCGTTTCTTCTTGGAACCCGGTGCTGGAGCGAGCTCATGCAATTTCATCGTTCGTGCACCTCCTTAATGATTTCTGTTCGATCTATGCTTAAACCTCTTCGACTTTAACCATATGGTTAACTGCGTTAATCATGCCGCGGATGGCCGGGCTGTCTTCATGAACAACCGTTTGACGAATTTTGCTCAGACCGAGCGATTTTACCGTCGCACGTTGCTTTTCGCTACGACCAATCAAACTGCGGACGAGGGTGATTTGCAATTTTGCCATCGTATACCCCTCCTTAACCTAAAAGCTCTTCGACGGTTTTTCCACGCAGCTTGGCAACGTCTTCCGCGCGTTTCAGACGGGAGAGACCTTCCAGCGTCGCGTTTACCATGTTCATGGAATTGGAAGAACCAAGCGATTTCGTCAAAATGTCGCCTACGCCGGCAAGCTCAAGCACTGCGCGAACAGGGCCGCCAGCGATAACGCCGGTACCTTCGGAAGCCGGCTTCAGCAGTACTTCGCCTGCGCCGAAATGTCCGAGGACTTGGTGTGGAATAGTCGTTCCAACGAGAGGAACTTGAATCATGTTTTTCTTCGCGTCTTCGATACCTTTGCGAATCGCATCAGGTACTTCGCCCGCTTTGCCGATCCCTGCGCCGACGTGGCCTTTGCCGTCGCCGACAACTACAAGCGCGCTAAAGCTGAAACGGCGTCCGCCTTTAACAACTTTCGCAACGCGGTTGATATGAACAACTTTTTCAGTCAGTTCTCCTAACGTGTTCGGATCAATACGCAAGTCATTTAACCTCCCTTTTCGTAAAATGGATTAGAATTCGAGGCCAGCTTCGCGAGCTGCGTCAGCAAGCGCCTGAATTCTGCCGTGGTACAGGTAACCGCTGCGGTCGAATACAACCTGGGTTACGCCTTTTGCTTTTGCGCGTTCAGCAACGAGTGCGCCGACTTTGCGAGCCGATTCCACGTTGCCGCCGTTTCCGATTTGACCGGCAAGCTCCTTGTCAACCGTAGAAGCGGCTGCGATCGTTACGCCTTGAACGTCGTCGATCAATTGCGCGTAAATATGTTTGGAAGAACGGAATACGGACAAGCGAGGACGCGCAGCCGTTCCTGTGATTTTTTTACGAACACGAAGGTGTCTTTTCAGACGAGCCTTGTTTTTATCGCCTTTCGTAATCACGCGGACAACTCCTTTCCTGAGTAGATTATGCCGCAAGATTAAGCAGCCCGATCAAGCTGCTTATTTCTTCTTACCGGCTTTACCTTCCTTGCGGATAATACGTTCGCCTTCGTACTTGATGCCTTTGCCTTTGTATGGCTCAGGTTCGCGTACGGAACGGATTTTAGCAGCTGTAGCGCCGACAAGCTCTTTGTCGATGCCTTTTACGATGATTTTCGTAACTGCCGGAACTTCGAACTCGATACCTTTATCGGGAACAATCTCCACTGGATGCGAGTATCCGACGTTAAGAACAACCTTGTCGCCGGACTTGTTGGCACGGTAACCTACGCCGACCAGCTCCAGGCTCTTGGAGTAACCTTCGGTTACGCCGTTCACCATGTTCGCGATGACGCTGCGGGTTGTACCATGCAGGGAGCGATGCAATTTATTATCGGACGGACGTTCAACGACGATCGCGTCGGCTTCGATATTCACCTTCATGTCTTTGTGAATTTCGCGCGACAGCGAGCCTTTAGGTCCTTTTACTGTAATTACTCCGTTTTCCAAGCTTACGTTAACGCCGTTAGGCACTTGGATCGGTTTGCGACCAATACGGGACATTGTTACACCTCCAATCGTTGTGACTTGTTATTACCAAACGTAGCAGACGACTTCGCCGCCGGATTTGAGTTGACGTGCTTCTTTATCGGTCATAATCCCTTTCGACGTGGAAATGATCGCAATACCAAGACCACCCAGTACGCGAGGGATTTCGTTCGATTTCGTGTAAACGCGAAGACCTGGTTTCGAAATACGTTTCAAACCGGTAATAACGCGCTCTTGGTTCGGGCCGTATTTCAGGAAAATACGGATAATCCCTTGTTTGTTGTCCTCGATAAATTCAGCATCGCGGATAAAGCCTTCACGCTTCAAAATGTCAGCGATTTGCTTCTTCACTTTCGAAGCCGGCATTTCAACCGTTTCATGCCGAACGACATTCGCATTGCGGATGCGTGTCAACATATCTGCAATCGGATCAGACATCACCATTCTTGTTAACCTCCTTCCCGAACTAAGCTAATTACCAGCTTGCTTTTTTGACGCCAGGGATCTGGCCTTTATATGCTAATTCACGGAAACAAATCCGGCAAATTTTAAACTTTTGCAAAACAGAGTGCGGACGGCCACAACGTTCACAACGCGTATACGCGCGGACTTTGAATTTCGGTGTACGTTGTTGCTTAACTTTCATCGAAGTTTTTGCCACTGGGTATTACACCTCCCTATTAGTGGATTACTTCGCAAACGGCATGCCCAGTTGGGTCAGCAGTTCACGAGCCTCTTCGTCCGTTTTTGCCGTCGTGACGATGACGACGTCCATACCGCGTACTTTATCGACCTTGTCGTATTCGATCTCCGGGAAGATCAATTGCTCTTTCAAGCCAAGCGTATAGTTGCCGCGACCGTCGAACGCTTTCGTGGATACGCCGCGGAAGTCGCGAACGCGTGGAAGCGAGACGTTGAACAGCTTGTCGAGGAAGTAGTACATGCGCTCGCCGCGCAGCGTTACTTTAACCCCGATCGGCATGTTTTCGCGGAGCTTGAAGCCGGCGATCGACTTCTTCGCGCGAGTTACGACCGGTTTTTGACCGGAAATGAGACGGAGATCTTCAACAGCAGCATCGAGTACTTTGGAGTTGGAAACCGCTTCGCCCATACCCATGTTGATTACTACTTTTTCAATCTTCGGCACTTGCATTACTGTCGTATAGTTGAACTTCTGCATCAGAGCAGGAGTAATTTCATTCAGGTAACGATCCTTCAATCTTGCAGCCATGTTTCGTTTACCTCCTTTCTACCGTTGCAATTAGTCGATAACTTCGCCGGAACGTTTTGCGTACCGGACTTTTTTGCCGTTGTCGAGCACTTTGTAACCGATGCGGGTTACTTTGCCGCTCTTAGGGTCGATGTGCATCACGTTCGAAGCATGAATCGGAGCTTCTTGCTCAATGATGCCGCCTTGCGGGTTGTTTTGCGAAGGACGGGTATGCTTCTTCACCATGTTCACGCCTTCGACCAGGACGCGGTTTTCGCGCGGGTACGCTTCGATAACGCGGCCTTTTTTACCTTTATCCTTGCCGGAAATCACGATAACCGTATCGTCTTTTTTGACGTGCAGCTTGTGATTGTAAGACTCAAGCACTTTTTTCAGCTTTGGCATTTGTTACACCTCCTGCTATATAGCTTTCAGGCCACTTTTGGGGTGCCTTATTAGATAACTTCCGGTGCAAGCGATACGATCTTCATGAAATCTTTATCGCGAAGCTCACGGGCAACCGGTCCGAAGATACGAGTGCCGCGAGGGCTCTTGTCTTCTTTTACAACTACAGCCGCGTTCTCGTCGAATGCGATGTAGGAACCGTCTTTACGGCGTACGGCACGCTTCGTGCGCACGATAACCGCTTTAACCACGTCGCCTTTTTTGACAACGCCCCCTGGCGTTGCTTGTTTGACGGAGCATACGATCAGATCGCCGATATGACCTACGCGACGTCCGGTACCGCCAAGCACGCGAATGCACATCAGTTCTTTAGCGCCGGAGTTGTCGGCAACTGCCAAACGTGTAAATGGTTGAATCATCTGAATGTCCTCCTTTCAGACCATGTTAAACGATCTTCCGACTTATTAAAGAATAACCGCAGACTCCACGATCTCTACGAGTCTGAAGCGTTTGTCTTTGGAAAGCGGACGAGTCTCCATGATTTTTACAACGTCGCCGATTTTCGCTTGGTTGTTTTCGTCATGAGCTTTAAATTTTTTCGTATATTTGATGCGCTTATGGTACAGATCATGCTTTTTGTAAGTTTCTACAGCCACCACGATCGTTTTGTCCATTTTATCGCTAACGACTTTGCCAATTTGGACTTTACGTGCATTGCGTTCGCTCATCTTCTTCCTCCTTCCTGAAGGCTATGAACCAATCAACGACAGGACTTATTAGCTGCTGATTCCGAGTTCTCTTTCACGCAGGACGGTCTTAGCACGAGCTATTTCCTTCCGCACGTCACGAATCCGGGTTGGGTTATCCAATTGGCCGGTAGCCAGTTGGAAACGCAGGTTGAAAAGCTCTTCTTTAAAACCGGCGACTTTTTGTTCAATCTCAGCAGTGGTCAGGTTGCGAAATTCACTAGCTTTCATTTGCTTCACCACCCACTTCTTCGCGTTTCACGAACTTCGTTTTGATAGGCAGTTTGTGGGATGCAAGACGCATAGCCTCACGAGCAATCTCTTCGGATACGCCGGACAGTTCGAACAGGATTTTACCTGGTTTTACAACTGCAACCCACTTCTCTACGTTACCTTTACCGCTACCCATCCGGACCTCAAGAGGCTTTTGGGTGATCGGCTTATCAGGGAAAATTTTGATCCAAACTTTACCACCACGTCTGATGTAACGGGTCATCGCGATACGAGCGGACTCGATCTGACGGTTTGTGATCCATGATGGCTCAAGAGCTTGGAGGCCGTATTCGCCGAAAGCGACTTCCGTGCCGCCTTTCGCGCGGCCTCTCATATTACCGCGTTGTTGTTTGCGGTGTTTGACACGTTTAGGTACCAACATGATTTAGTTGCCTCCTTCCTGGGGAGCTTTCTTCTTCGTAGGAAGGACTTCGCCGCGATAGATCCATACTTTTACGCCGATGCGGCCGTAAGTCGTATGCGCTTCTGCAGTTCCGTAGTCGATGTCGGCACGGAGCGTATGAAGCGGAACCGTTCCTTCGCTGTATCCTTCCGTACGAGCAATTTCAGCACCGCCGAGACGACCGCTTACCGAGGTCTTGATCCCTTTAGCGCCTGCACGCATGGAACGTTGAATAGCTTGCTTAAGTGCACGACGGAAAGAAACGCGGCGCTCAAGCTGTTGTGCGATACTTTCAGCTACGAGAATAGCGTCCATATCGGCTTGTTTGATTTCTGCAATGTTGATGTGGACCTTTTTGCCCTTCGTAATTTTGCCGAGCTCATTGCGAAGGTTTTCCACTTCGGAACCGCCTTTACCGATTACCATACCCGGCTTAGCCGTGTTAATCGTAACGTTCACGCGGTTAGCTGCACGCTCGATTTCGATGCGCGATACAGCTGCGTCTTTCAGTTTATTTTTCAGGTACTCGCGGATTTTCACGTCTTCGAGAAGAAGATCGCCGAAATCTTTGTCTGCGTACCATTTCGATTCCCAGTCACGGATGATCCCGATACGGAGACCGACCGGATTTACCTTTTGACCCACACGTTATCCCTCCTTATTTTTCAGATACCACCAAAGTGATGTGGCTGGTTCTTTTGTTGATACGGCTTGCACGTCCCATAGCGCGTGGACGGAAACGTTTCATGGTAGGACCTTGATTCACGTAAGCTTGAGATACGACCAGCTTGTTCACGTCCAGTTGGTAGTTATGCTCAGCGTTCGCGATAGCCGAATTCAGCAGCTTTTCCACGATAGGAGAAGCGGATTTTGGCGTATGACGCAGAATTGCAATCGCCTCGCCGACTTGCTTGCCGCGGATAAGATCCACAACGAGCTGCGCTTTACGAGGAGCAATACGTACGAAATTAGCATGCGCTTTTGCTTCTGGCATGGATGAACCTCCTCTCATAACTTAAAGATCTAAAGGGCAAATTAACGTCTGCCCGTCTTTTTGTCGTCGTCGTGGCCTTTGTACGTACGAGTTGGCGCGAATTCGCCAAGCTTGTGGCCGACCATATCTTCCGTTACATAAACCGGCACATGCTTGCGACCGTCGTACACGCCAAACGTGTGACCTACGAATTGCGGGAAAATGGTCGAACGGCGGGACCAAGTCTTAATAACAGCTTTTTTGTTCGAAGCGTTCATGTCCTCGACTTTTTTCAGCAGGTAGCCGTCAATAAACGGACCTTTCTTCAAACTGCGACCCATTTGTTGTCCTCCCTTCTCGTAAAGCTCGCGCGAGCCGATGTTCACGCGGCTTTGATCAAGCGGCTATTATTTCGTGCGGCGACGAATAATGTATTGGCTCGATGCTTTTTTCTTCTTGCGCGTTTTGTAACCAAGGGTTGGTTTGCCCCATGGAGACATAGGCGACTTGCGTCCGATTGGAGCGCGGCCTTCACCACCACCGTGCGGGTGATCGTTCGGGTTCATGACAACGCCGCGAACTTCAGGACGTTTGCCAAGCCAACGGGAACGGCCGGCTTTACCGATTTTAACGAGCTCGTGGTCTTCGTTGCCAACGGAGCCGATCGTAGCGCGGCAAGTGTTCAGGATGCGGCGGGTTTCGCCGGAAGTAAGACGAACGATGGCATAGCCTTCTTCTTTACCCAGCAATTGAGCTTCCGTACCGGCTGCGCGAACCAATTGGCCGCCTTTGCCCGGTTTCAGCTCGATGTTGTGGATAACCGTACCGACCGGAATGTTAACCAGCGGAAGGGCGTTGCCCACTTTGATGTCGGCTTCAGGGCCGGACATGATTTGATCGCCAACTTTCAAGCCTTTAGGCGCGATGATGTAAGCTTTCTCACCGTCAACATAATGAATCAAAGCAATGTTGGATGTGCGGTTCGGATCGTATTCGATCGTTGCCACTTTACCAGGTATGCCGTCCTTCGTACGCTTGAAGTCGATGATGCGGTATTTACGCTTGTGTCCGCCGCCTTGGTGACGAACCGTAATTTTACCTTGGTTGTTGCGACCCGCTTTGTTATAAAGAGGGGCAAGCAACGATTTCTCCGGCGTGCTTGTCGTGATCTCTTCGAAAGTCGAGACGGACATTGCACGGCGGGCCGGAGATGTCGGTTTGTACTTCTTAATTGGCACTTCGATTCCCTCCTTCTTTATACCGTTTCAAAGAACTCGAGTTCTTTGCTGTCGTCGCTCAATTGAACGATTGCTTTCTTCCATTCGGAAGTATATCCGCTGTAACGGCCGTAGCGCTTCAGCTTGCCAGGAACGCGCATCGTGTTGACGCTCGCTACCTTCACTTTGAAAATTTCTTCTACAGCTGCTTTGATTTCGGTTTTAGTCGCGCGAAGATCAACTTCGAAAGCGTAACGTTTGTTCGCCATGAAATCGCTCGTGCGTTCCGTAATAACCGGGCGCTTGATAATATCGCGTGGATTTTTCATTACGCAAGCACCTCCTGTACTTTCTCTACTGCTTCTTTCGTGATAATGAGCTTATCGTGAACCAAAACATCCAGAACATTAATGCCGTCAGCAGCGACAAATTTCACTCCCGGAATGTTGCGGGCCGAAAGAGCCACATTATCTTCGTAAGCTGCCGTCACGACAAGAGCCTTGCGGGCAACCTTCAGGTTGTTCAGGATAGCCGCGAATTCTTTCGTTTTCGGAGCTGCCATCGTCAGTTGGTCGAGAACGATAATATCGTTGCCTGCCACCTTCGACGAAAGCGCGGATTTGATCGCCAGACGGCGAACTTTCTTAGGAAGTTTGAAGCCGTACGAGCGAGGAGTCGGACCGAATACGGTACCGCCGCCTACCCATTGCGGCGAACGGATGCTGCCTTGACGAGCGCGGCCCGTGCCTTTTTGTTTCCAAGGTTTACGGCCGCCGCCGCGAACTTCGGAGCGTCCTTTTACTTTGTGGGTTCCGAAACGTTCGGAAGCCTGCTGCAGTACTACAGCGCTGTGCATAACATGAACGTTGGGCTGAATGCCGAACACGCTGTCGGAAAGCTCCAGCTCGCCAACTTGCGATCCGCTCACGTTGTATACAGTAACTTTAGGCATTTGTTGTTCCTCCTTTCTTCAAGAGCAATTAGTTCTTAACCGTTTGTTTGATTTTTACATAACCGTTCTTCGGTCCAGGAATCGAACCTTTAACGAGCAATACGTTGCGTTCTGCGTCCACTTTGACGATTTCGAGCTTTTGGATCGTAACCGTCTCGTGACCCATGTGGCCCGGAAGGTGTTTGCCTTTAGGCACGCGGTTCGCTTGAATCGAACCCATGGAACCAGGACCGCGATGGTAGCGGGAACCGTGGCTCATAGGACCCGTGCTTTGTCCCCAACGCTTGATAACGCCGGCAAAGCCTTTACCTTTGGAGATCCCCGTTACGTCAACGAATTCGCCTTCCGCGAACAGGTCAGCCTTCACTTCCTGGCCAACTTCATATTCGCCCAAGTTAATGCCGCGAATTTCACGAACGTAGCGCTTAGGAGCAGTGTTAGCCTTCTTGGCATGGCCGATTTCAGGCTTGTTTGCATTTTTTTCTTTCTTATCGGAGAAACCAAGTTGTACAGCGTCGTAGCCGTCGTTCTCTTGGTCCTTCTTCTGAAGCACGACGCAAGGACCAGCCTCGATAACCGTTACAGGAACGACATTACCTTCGGCGGTGAACACTTGGGTCATACCCAGCTTTTTACCTAAGATACCTTTCATGTTGACACCTCATTTCCCTTCTAATATCAAATATGCTTATTACAGTTTAATCTCGATATCTACACCGGATGGCAGGTCCAGACGCATCAGCGCATCAACCGTTTGCGGCGTCGGATTAACAATGTCGATCAAGCGTTTGTGAGTACGCATCTCGAATTGTTCACGGGAATCCTTGTACTTGTGAACCGCACGCAAAATAGTGATGATTTGCTTTTCCGTAGGAAGCGGAATCGGCCCGGATACGCCAGCACCGGAACGTTTTGCAGTTTCCACGATTTTCTCTGCGGACTGGTCAAGAATTCTATGATCGTATGCTTTCAAGCGAATACGAATCTTTTGCTTTGCCATATAAGTCCCTCCTTTTATCGCCCAATTTAGTATCGGACATACTCCGCGGGAAAACCCGTCACACAACCCATGGCAAAGGGGCCGGGTGTGTCGGCAACCTCTCGCATCATCGCAACGTCACAGACCAACAGTCAATATTATACCGAAAGCTATAGGCAATTGCAAGGAAATTTTAATTGTTTTTCCGCTTGCAGCCAAGCTTTCGTTCCGCATCTATATTAATGAAGAAACGCGATATATCCCGCCGGCATGACATGCGCTTTGAATAGCATACATGACCTTCGCCGTTTGCTCAAATCCAATTTCAACCTCACCCTCCTTCTTGCAATAAAAAGAAAAGAGAACCTCCCGTCTTTGAAAAACGGGGGTTCTCCTTTTTGCAACTTTACATTTGTATAGGATATTATTGCTAGTTTTATAATCTATCCGAGCACGACGCGGTCATCGGCGAGCTTTTTGCCGCTAATTTGTTCAAACTCGCCCAGCAGCCGTTCTACCGTCAAATCCTTTTTCCGGTCTTCGTTCACCTCAAGAATGATTTTGCCCTTATCCATCATAATGAGCCGGTTGCCGAGGCGAATGGCTTGCTCCATGTTATGCGTCACCATTAATGTCGTTAAGTTCATTTCGCGCACAAGCGACTCCGTAAGCGTCGTGATCAGTTCCGCGCGGGCGGGGTCAAGCGCCGCCGTATGCTCGTCGAGCAGCAAAATTTGCGGCTTCGTAAAGGTCGCCATCAGCAAGCTTAACGCCTGGCGTTCGCCGCCGGACAACAGCCCTACTTTGGCGGTAAGCCGATTTTCAAGCCCGATTCCGAGCCGCGACAGCTGTTCGCGGAACAGCTCCCGCCGTTTGCGGTTTACGCTTAACGAAAAACCGCGCCGCATGCCGCGGGTATATGCCATCGCCAAGTTTTCTTCGATCGACATTCGGGGCGCCGTTCCCGCCATCGGATCCTGAAATACGCGGCCGATCCACTTGCTTCTGCGAAATTCCGGCAAATTGCTGATGTTGCCGCCTTCGATCCGGACTTCGCCGATATCCGGCTTCATCACGCCGGAAATAATGTTCATGAGCGTCGACTTCCCGGCCCCGTTGCTGCCGATCACCGTAATAAAATCGCCGGGCTTCATGTTCAAGTTTACGCCGACGAGCGCGGTTTTTTCATCCAAGGTGCCCGGATTAAACAGCTTCGATACGTTCGCGATTTCCAGCATCATCGTTCTCCTCCCTTGGCTTCGGCGTTCGTGCCGTTCATGCCGGCAAGGAGATCGACGGTACGCCTCCGCGCCAAATTTTTCTGCCGCCAAGATTTTTGAATGGAAGGGAAAACAAGCGCAATAATAACGATAACTGCCGTAATCAGCTTCAAGTCGGATGCCTCAAGGAAGTCGCTCCGATAAGCAAGACCGATAATAATCCGGTATACGATGGAACCAAGCACGACCGCAAGCGTCGCGCGAAAAATGGTGCGTGCGCCAAACAACGCTTCCCCGATAATAACGGACGCAAGGCCGATTACGATCATGCCGACGCCCATTTGGATATCGGCGAATCCGCTTTGCTGCGCGATAAACGAACCGGACAGCGCGACCAAGCCGTTCGACAAGGCGATGCCGAGAATTTTCGTCGTATCGGTGTTGGTGCCGAAGCTGCGAATCATCCGTTCGTTATCGCCCGTCGCCCGCAGGCTCAAGCCAAGATCCGTCCGGAAAAACAAATCGAGCAGCAGTTTTATGATTATAACGATAATCGGCATAAGGACCAATACGTCGACGGACGTAAACACCGTTTCGATGTCTGCGCCCATCAGCGCAATGTTCGGTACGCCCATGATCCGCATGTTGATTGAGTATAATGCGATCATCATCAGAATGCCGGACAATAAGCCGTTAATTTTGCCTTTCGTATGGAGAAGCCCGGTAACCGCTCCAGCCGCGGCTCCCGCGCCAAACGCCGCAAGGCAGGCGAGCCAAGGAGAAGTCCCGTTTGTAATCATGACGGCCGCTACGCCGGCGCCGGTCGTGAAGCTGGCATCGACGGTCAGATCGGGGAAATCCAATATTCGAAACGTAATATACACGCCCAGAGCCATAAGCGAATAAAGCAGCCCAAGCTCGAATGCGCCCGATAACCATACTGGCATGGGGGTACCTCCTCTAAAATAGAAAACGGGATGAACACAAGGAGCGCTCACCCCGTTTGCCGCTTTTGTTCCAAATCAGAAACCGTCTTGTGTATTATTCGATGATGTTGTTGGCCGGATCTTTAACGGCCGCTTTCATTTCGTCCGTAACCGTTACGCCCTGCTCGGCGGCAGCCTTCAAGTTAAGGATGAGATCCAATTTATCCGGAACGGTCACTTTCATTTCGCCCGGGTTTTTGCCGTTCAAAATATCGGCTGCCATCTGGCCGACCTGATAGCCATGGTCGTAATATTTAAAACCGACCGTCGCAAACGCGCCCTTTTCTACCGTATCGCGGTCGCTCGAGAAGAACGGGATTTGGTTGTCTTTCGCAAGCTGCAGCAGGCTGTCGACGCCGGATACGACCGTATTGTCGAGCGTGATGAACATGGCGTCCACTTTTCCGATGAGCGATTCTCCGGCTTGCTTGACTTCGGAAGTATTCGTTACGGCAGCTTCAACCAGCTCGATGTTGTGCTTGGCAAGCGCTTGCTTCGCGTTTTCGCCCATAACGACGGCGTTCGTCTCGCCTTTGTTGATAATAAGGCCTACTTTCTTTACATCCGGGAAGTTTGCCGCGATAAAGTCCATCAGTTGAACGACTGCATCCGGGTTCGTGTCCGAAGCGCCGGTAACGTTGCCGCCAGGCGCGTCCAGGCTGGTGACCAGCTTCGCGTCAAGCGGATCGGTTACGGCAGCAAACAATACGGGACCGGTATTGCCGGCTTGCGTATAGGCGTTCACAAGCGCTTGAGCGGAAGGCGTTGCAATGCCTAAAGCAAGATCGGGCTTGTCTCCCGCGATTTTTTGGGCGATCGACAGATTGTTCGTTTGATCTCCTTGCGCCGTGTTGAAATCGACGGTCAGATTTTGACCCTCGACAAAACCGGCATCCTTTAATGCGGCAAGAAACCCTTCTCTTGTCGCATCCAGCGAAGGATGCTCCACAATTTGCGAAATGGCGATCTTATAGCTTTTGCCCTCAGGCGACGCGCTGCTTGCGCTTTCAGCCGGCGAATTTGCAGGAGCGTTTGATCCGTTCGTATTCGTTTTGCCTCCGCAAGCCGCAATGACCAGCATCAGAACGAGCACAAGCGGCAATAACCACTTCTTGTTCATTGGAACATTTCCCCTTTCATTCTCTCTCGTCGAATGATTACGATATTTCTGCTTATTTTAATATATTAAATGGGTGTAAGCTTTTTCGTCAATGATTTAATGCTGTAAAACATCAAGAGGACAATGCGTTTACTCATTACACCACACATCCTTCCTCAGGAGGGATTGATCTCCTCAGCAACGCTGCTTCGTTAGGCTGATGCCTGCGACTCTCTCTTCTCCCCTGTACCGTTCGAGCAATACCGGCTTGTCCTGCGGACAAAGCTTAATCCAGACAAAAAAATAACCCCGAGATTTGCATCTCGGGGTTATTGCAACCAAAGCGGCTATTGCCGCGAAGCATTACTTCGTGATGGAAGCAACGGCGCCAGCGCCTACCGTACGGCCGCCTTCACGGATGGAGAAGCGTGTGCCTTCTTCAACCGCGATTGGAGCGATCAGTTCAACCGAAACGGTGATGTTGTCGCCAGGCATAACCATTTCCGTACCTTCCGGCAGGTTGATGATGCCCGTAACGTCCGTCGTACGGAAGTAGAATTGAGGACGGTAGCCCGTGAAGAACGGCTTATGGCGTCCGCCTTCTTCTTTCGTCAGAACGTATACTTGAGCCGTGAAGTTCGTGTGCGGTTTAACCGAACCTGGCTTAGCAAGTACTTGACCGCGTTCGATTTCTTTACGGTCAACACCGCGGAGCAGTGCGCCGATGTTGTCGCCGGCTTGAGCGCTGTCCATCAGTTTACGGAACATTTCAACGCCCGTAACGACGGATTTGCGGGACTCTTCAACCAGACCGATGATTTCAACTTCGTCACCGATTTTAACTTCACCGCGCTCGATACGGCCAGTTGCAACCGTACCGCGGCCCGTGATCGTGAACACGTCTTCGACTGGCATCAGGAAAGGCTTAGCCGTGTCGCGTTCAGGAGTCGGGATGTAAGTGTCGATTTGCTCGAACAGCTCAACGATTTTGTCAGCCCAAGGGCCGTCTGGGTTTTGCAGTGCTTCGCGAGCAGCGCCGCGGATGATCGGAGTGTCGTCGCCTGGGAAGTCGTATTCGGACAGCAGGTCGCGAACTTCCATTTCAACCAGTTCAAGAAGCTCTTCGTCTTCAACCATGTCGCATTTGTTCAGGAATACGACGATGTAAGGAACGCCTACTTGCTTCGAGAGCAGGATGTGCTCGCGAGTTTGCGGCATTGGGCCGTCAGCAGCGGATACGACGAGGATAGCGCCGTCCATTTGCGCAGCACCCGTGATCATGTTTTTAACATAGTCGGCGTGTCCTGGGCAGTCAACGTGAGCATAGTGGCGGTTAGGCGTTTCGTACTCAACGTGTGCAGTCGAAATCGTGATACCGCGTTCGCGCTCTTCCGGAGCTTTGTCGATTTGGTCGAATGCTACTGCAGCACCGCCGTATTTTTTGGAAAGAACCGTCGTGATAGCGGCGGTCAAAGTCGTTTTACCATGGTCGACGTGACCGATAGTACCAATGTTAACGTGTGGTTTTGTACGTTCAAATTTAGCCTTTGCCATTGAACTTAATCCTCCTCAATATTCTTAAAGTTATATGTGTGGGCCGGCATTCTCGCTTGGAGCTTGAACGCCGACCAAAAGAAAACGTCAGAAAGCTGCTAAATTAGGAGCTTTTCTTCGCGATGATCGCTTCGGCAATCGAACGCGGTACTTCTTCATAGTGCGAGAGCTCCATGGAGAATACGCCGCGGCCTTGCGTACCGGAACGAAGCGTAGTCGAGTAACCGAACATCTCGGCGAGAGGCACCTTCGCACGGATGATTTGCGCGCCGCCGCGCGAATCCATGCCTTCGATGCGACCGCGGCGGGAGTTCAGCATACCCATTACGTCGCCCATGTATTCTTCCGGAACGGTAACTTCGACTTTCATGATCGGCTCGAGCAGGACAGGAGCGCATTTCTCCTTCGCCGCTTTGAGCGCCATGGAACCGGCGATTTTGAACGCCATTTCCGAGGAGTCGACGTCATGGTACGATCCGTCGAATACGGTAGCTTTAATGTCAACCATCGGGAAGCCGGCAAGTACGCCGTTCTTCATCGACTCTTCAATACCAGCTTGGATTGGAGCGATGAATTCACGCGGAATCGCGCCGCCGACAACTTTGTTTTCAAAGACGAAGCCTTCGCCCGGCTCCAGAGGAGTGAACTCAACCCAGCAATGGCCGTATTGACCTTTACCGCCGGACTGACGAACGAATTTACCTTCAACCTTAGCCGATTGACGGAATGTCTCACGGTAAGCAACCTGAGGTTGACCCACATTCGTCTCAACCTTGAATTCGCGAAGCATACGGTCAACGATGATTTCAAGGTGAAGCTCACCCATACCAGCGATGATCGTTTGGTTCGTTTCTTCGTCGGTGTAAGCGCGGAAGGTTGGATCTTCTTCAGCCAGCTTGGAAATTGCAACGCCCAGTTTGTCTTGGTCCGCTTTCGTTTTTGGTTCGATTGCGACTTCGATAACCGGTTCAGGGAAGTTCATCGACTCGAGAATGATAACATTCTTTTCGTCGCAAAGCGTGTCGCCCGTGATCGTGTCTTTCAGACCGACCGCAGCGGCGATGTCGCCCGCGTAAACTTCCGTGATTTCTTGACGGCTGTTCGCGTGCATCTGCAGAATCCGTCCGATCCGTTCGCGCTTGTTCTTCGTCGAGTTCAGAACGTACGAACCGGATTTCAGGATACCGGAATATACACGGAAGAACGTCAGTTTACCGACATAAGGGTCGGTCATGATCTTGAACGCAAGAGCCGAGAACGGCTCTTCGTCGGACGAATGGCGTACCGACTCTTCGCCGTCTTCGAGCGTACCTTTGATAGCCGGTACGTCAAGCGGCGACGGGAGGTAGTCAACGACCGCGTCAAGCATCATTTGAACGCCTTTGTTGCGGTAGGACGAACCTGCGATGACCGGGAAGATTTTCACTTCGCAAACGCCTTTGCGGAGCGCAGCTTTCAATTCAGGAATCGAAATTTCTTCGCCTTCCAGGTATTTCATCATCAGTTCTTCGTCCAGCTCGGCAACCTTCTCAACCAATTCCATGCGAAGCTCTTCGACTTTGTCGGCAAGCTCGGCCGGAACTTCGATTTTTTCAGGTTCTTTGCCGAGGTCGTCTTTGTAAACATAACCTACGCGCTCGATAATATCGATTACGCCTTTGAAGTCATTTTCGGCGCCGATCGGCAGCTGAATCGCTACCGCGTTGGCTTGCAGACGATCGCGCATGTCTTGAACGACATTCAGGAAGTCTGCGCCGATAATGTCCATCTTGTTGATGTAAGCGATACGAGGAACGCCATAGCGGTCAGCCTGACGCCATACGGTTTCAGACTGCGGCTCAACGCCTTCTTTCGCGCTGAAAACCCCAACGGCTCCGTCCAATACGCGCAGGGAGCGTTCAACTTCAACCGTGAAGTCAACGTGTCCCGGGGTGTCGATGATATTGATGCGATGGCCTTTCCATTGAGCGGTCGTTGCGGCAGACGTAATCGTGATGCCGCGTTCCTGTTCTTGCTCCATCCAGTCCATCGTCGCAGCGCCTTCGTGCACTTCGCCGATTTTGTGGGTACGGCCGGTGTAGAACAGAATACGTTCCGTCGTCGTGGTCTTACCAGCGTCAATATGCGCCATAATCCCGATGTTACGCGTATTTTGCAAGGAGAACTCTCTTGCCATGGATATAGTCTCCCTTCGTTATCCTACCAGCGATAGTGAGCGAATGCTTTGTTCGCTTCCGCCATTTTGTGCGTGTCTTCGCGCTTCTTAACAGATGCGCCGGTGTTGTTCGATGCGTCGATGATTTCCGCAGCCAGACGTTCTTCCATCGTCTTCTCCCCGCGCAAGCGCGAGTAGTTTACGAGCCAACGGAGACCAAGCGACGTGCGGCGCTCCGGTTTAACTTCGATCGGCACTTGGTAGTTAGCGCCGCCGACACGGCGAGCTTTAACCTCAAGTACTGGCATGATGTTTTTCAGTGCTGCTTCGTACACTTCCATCGGATCTTTACCCGTGCGCTCCTGAACCAGCTTGAATGCATCATACAGCAGCTTTTGAGCAACACCGCGCTTGCCGTCGATCATGATGCGATTGATAAGGCGGGTAACCAGTTTGCTGTTGTAAACCGGATCCGGCAATACATCGCGTTTCGTTACAGGACCTTTGCGTGGCATGTAAAGTCCCCCTTTCTTTCGTAGTCATAAGTCGCTCCGAATCGAATTGCTTCGATCAGGTTCTTATTATTTTTTAGCTTTAGGACGTTTCGTGCCGTATTTGGAACGGCCTTGCATGCGGTTGTTCACGCCTGCAGTGTCAAGCGCGCCGCGAACGATGTGGTAACGTACACCCGGAAGGTCCTTAACGCGGCCTCCGCGGATCAGTACAACGCTGTGCTCTTGCAGGTTGTGACCGATACCCGGGATGTAAGCCGTCACCTCGATACGGTTCGTCAAACGCACGCGGGCATATTTACGAAGTGCGGAGTTTGGTTTCTTCGGCGTCATCGTGCCTACGCGAGTGCAAACGCCGCGTTTTTGTGGAGCGCTAATATCCGTAGCTTCACGTTTCAGAGCGTTGAAGCCCTTTTGCAAAGCTGGGGATTTCGACTTTACCACTTTAGCTTGACGTCCTTTGCGGACCAGTTGGTTAATTGTTGGCATTTCGTGCCACCTCCTTCCAATATCTTGATGCCTTTTTTGTATAATGGTAGACATTAAACCCTGATTTTAAGCCCACAGATCCAGGCGGTTCATAAAAGAGCAAATAAAAATTTCTGCAAGTATACCACTATTGCGGCACTCGCAAAAACGGTCATCCTTTTATTCTTCCACGTTTACCGCAGCGGCCGTAGCGGCTCCGACATCGATACCGCATAATTCGCCTAACTGCTTCATGGAATCCACCCATTTGATCGGGATTGCCGTGCGTTCGCACAGCTGAGCGATCTTGTCCCTCATTCGAGGATCTGCATCGCGGGCAATATAGACTTCGACGGCTCTTCCTTGCTCGAGCATCTTCGTCGTCTGTTTGGCGCCGACTTTGAATCGCATGGTTCACCTTCTCCTATCAAAAAGAGAGATCAAGCCACTGGGCACACTCCGATATAGTATCATCTCATACCCTATGATGTCAAGAAAGAAGGAAGCATTCATTCAAATATTTTTGCATTAACGCATCATGTCGGCCCATGATTCCATATGACAACGGAAAATGGGGCAGCCGCGCGCCGACTTGGCGCGCAGGCCGCCTCCCATTCGTTGCCGTAAACCGAATCTCGTCCGCAGAGGCGGGTTACTCCACCGTTACGGGTTCGGATTCGATTTCGCCTTGATTATCCGATTGTTGCTCTTCTTCCATACCGACGAAACGGATGTTCCGGTAGCGGGTCATGCCGGTTCCGGCAGGAATCAGCTTGCCGATGATGACGTTCTCCTTCAAGCCAAGCAGCTGGTCGACTTTACCCTTGATCGCGGCGTCGGTCAGCACGCGCGTCGTTTCTTGGAACGATGCGGCGGACAGGAAGGAATCCGTCTCCAGTGACGCTTTCGTAATACCGAGCAGCACCGGCTTCGCCACCGCAGGCTCTTTGCCGGCCATAATGGCATCGCGGTTGGCGTCTTCGTATTCGTGCATATCGACGAAAGAGCCTGGCAGAAGCGTCGTGTCGCCCGCATCGACGATGCGGATTTTGCGAAGCATCTGCTTCACCATAACCTCGATGTGCTTGTCGTTGATTTCTACGCCCTGGTTCCGGTAAACGCGTTGCACTTCCTGCAGAATGTAGTTCTGCACGCCGCGAATGCCTTTAATGCGCAGCATGTCTTTCGGGTCGATCGAACCGTCTGTCAGTTCGTCGCCGGCCTCGACATGCTGGCCTTCCGTTACCCGGATGCGGGAACCGTACGTTACCGCGTATACTTTCGTTTCCGCTTCGCCTTGAACCTCGATTTCGCGGCGGTCCTTCGCTTCGCGGATTTCTTTGATCACGCCGTCGAGCTCCGTAATAATCGCTTGGCCTTTCGGATTGCGCGCTTCGAACAGCTCCTGGATCCGCGGCAAACCTTGCGTAATGTCGTCGCCGGCAACGCCGCCGGTGTGGAACGTACGCATGGTGAGCTGGGTTCCCGGCTCCCCGATCGATTGAGCGGCGATAATGCCGACAGCTTCGCCGATCTCGACGTGCTTGCCGGTCGCCAGGTTGCGGCCGTAGCACGTTTTGCAGACGCCGTGACGGGCGCGGCAGCTCAAAATCGAACGGATTTGAATTTTCTCGATGCCCGCTGCGACGATCGCTTCGGCTTTGTTCGAATCGATCAGCTCGTTGCGGTTGACGATAATTTCTTTCGTCTCCGGATGGCGTACGGTTTCGAAGGAGTAACGGCCTTCGATACGGTCGTACAGATCTTCGATAACCTCTTTGCCGTCCTGAATTTTGCTTACGGTAAAGCCTTTGTCCGTACCGCAATCGTCTTCGCGAACGATAACGTCCTGCGCAACGTCGACCAGACGGCGGGTCAAATAACCCGAGTCGGCCGTACGCAGAGCCGTATCGGCAAGACCTTTACGCGCGCCGTGCGTCGAGATGAAGTACTCGAGGACGGTCAGGCCTTCGCGGAAGTTCGATTTGATCGGCAACTCGATGATCCGGCCGGACGGGTTCGCCATCAGGCCGCGCATGCCGCCGAGCTGCGTAATCTGCGACTTGTTGCCGCGCGCTTTGGAATCGACCATCAACATGATGTTGTTGTAACGGTCCATCGATTTCATCAGCACGTCGGTAATGCGGTCTTTCGCCTTGCCCCAAATGTCGATGACGCGGTCGTAACGTTCGTCGTTCGTAATCAAACCGCGGCGGTATTGGTTCGTAACGACTTTCGCCTGCGCTTCCGCTTCGTTCAGGATGTCGATCTTTTCCTTCGGCACGACGACGTCGGATACGGCGATCGTAATGCCGGCGCGCGTCGAATACGTGAAGCCGAGCTGCTTGATCCGGTCCAGCGTAATCGACGTTTGGGTCGTGTGGTATTTGCGGAAGCATTCCGCGATGATCGATCCCAGATATTCTTTGCCGACACCGCCGGCAATCGGCAGCGATTCCGCGAACTTGCGCAGATCGGTGCCTTTTTCCTTGACGAAATATTTATCAGGTGTACCTTGAAGCAGGTTAACTTTCGTCGCTTCGTTGATATACGGGAAATCGGCAGGGAAAATCTCGTTGAAAATGACTTTGCCGACCGTCGTCGCAATGAGCGAATTGTTCTGCTCTTCGGTAAAGTTCGTTTTGCCCAGTACGCGCGCCGGAATAAAGATGCGCGCATGCAGCGATACGATTTCGCGCTGGTAAGCCGATACCGCTTCGTTCACGGAAGCGAATACCGAGCCGGTGCCTTTCGCGTTGACATTGTCCATCGTCAGGTAGTAGCTGCCGAGAACCATGTCCTGCGAAGGCGTAACGACCGGCTTGCCGTCTTTCGGGTTCAAAATGTTGCCCGCGGCCAGCATAAGCAGACGGGCTTCCGTTTGCGCCTCGGCGGAAAGCGGCACGTGCACGGCCATCTGGTCGCCGTCGAAGTCCGCGTTATAGGCGGTACATACAAGCGGGTGAAGACGGATTGCGCGGCCTTCGACCAAAATCGGCTCAAACGCCTGGATGCCGAGACGGTGAAGCGTAGGGGCACGGTTCAGCAGAACCGGGTGCTCCTTGATGACTTCCTCGAGAACATCCCATACTTCCGTGCTTACGCGCTCGACCTTGCGCTTCGCGCTCTTGATGTTATGGGCGAGCCCTTTGTTGACAAGCTCCTTCATGACAAAAGGCTTGAACAGCTCAAGCGCCATTTCCTTCGGCAGACCGCATTGATACATCTTCAGGTCCGGACCTACGACGATAACGGAACGGCCGGAGTAGTCGACCCGTTTACCGAGCAGGTTCTGACGGAAACGGCCTTGCTTGCCTTTCAGCATATGGCTGAGCGATTTAAGCGGACGGTTGCCCGGTCCCGTTACCGGACGGCCGCGGCGGCCGTTGTCGATCAGGGCGTCAACCGCTTCCTGCAGCATCCGCTTCTCGTTCTGCACGATAATGTCCGGAGCGCCGAGATCCAGAAGACGCTTCAGACGATTGTTCCGGTTAATAACGCGGCGGTACAGATCGTTCAGGTCGGATGTCGCGAAACGTCCGCCGTCCAGCTGTACCATCGGACGAAGCTCCGGCGGAATAACCGGGAGCACGTCAAGAATCATCCATTCCGGACGGTTGCCGGAATTGCGGAACGCCTCGATCACTTCAAGGCGCTTGATCGCGCGGTTGCGGCGTTGGCCTTGCGCCGTGCGAAGCTCTTCCTTGAGCGTATCCAGTTCTTTCTCCACGTCGATGTCCTGCAGAAGCTTCTTGACCGCTTCGGCGCCCATTCCCGCCTGGAAGCCGTAGCCGTATTTCTCGCGGTAGCTGCGGTATTCCTTCTCGGAGAGAAGCTGTTTTTTCTCAAGCGGCGTCTCGCCGGGGTCGGTCACGACATAGGATGCAAAGTAGATAATCTCCTCCAGCGAGCGAGGGGACATATCGAGCGCAAGACCCATGCGGCTTGGAATGCCTTTGAAATACCAGATATGCGATACGGGAGCGGCCAGTTCGATATGGCCCATCCGTTCGCGGCGCACTTTCGCGCGGGTTACTTCAACGCCGCAGCGGTCGCAGACGACGCCTTTGTAGCGAACGCGTTTGTACTTGCCGCAATGACATTCCCAGTCTTTCTGCGGCCCGAAAATTTTCTCGCAGAAAAGTCCTTCCTTCTCCGGCTTCAACGTTCTGTAGTTGATTGTTTCCGGTTTTTTCACTTCTCCGCGGGACCAAGAACGAATTTTATCCGGCGATGCCAGACCGATTTTCATATACTCGAAGTTGTTCACGTCCAACAAGGAGCAACCCTCCTTCGTCATGTATAGCTATAGTCGCAGGTGGCTCCCGGCGAACCAGTCTCGTTGCCGCCAGGAGCCGTGCCTTCAAATGTTATTCCGCGCCAACTTCTGCGCCTTCCAGATTGAGATTGAGCTTGTCGCCCGCCGCGTCGTCGTCGTCGTCCGATTCTCTCATCTCGATTTCCTCTTCGTTCTCGGACAGGATCTTCACGTCCATGCCGAGACTTTGAAGCTCTTTGATCAATACTTTGAACGACTCCGGAACGCCCGGCTCCGGCACGTTCTCGCCTTTAACGATCGATTCGTACGTCTTCACGCGGCCGACCACGTCGTCCGATTTAACGGTAAGAATCTCTTGCAGCGTATGCGCGGCGCCGTAAGCTTCAAGCGCCCACACTTCCATCTCCCCGAAGCGTTGTCCGCCGAACTGCGCTTTACCGCCCAGCGGCTGCTGCGTAACGAGAGAGTATGGACCCGTCGAACGGGCGTGGATTTTATCGTCAACCATGTGCGCCAGCTTGATCATGTACATGACGCCGACAGTTACTTCGCGTTCGAACATTTCGCCCGTACGTCCGTCGTACAGCACCGTCTTGCCGTTGCGCTGCATGCCGGCTTCTTCGAGCGTATCGAATACGTCGTTCTCGCGGGCGCCGTCGAATACCGGCGTCGCCGCGTGAATGCCGAGCAGCTTGCAGGCCATGCCGAGATGGACTTCGAACGCCTGGCCGATGTTCATCCGGGAAGGAACGCCAAGCGGGTTCAGCACGACTTCGACAGGCGTGCCGTCCGGCAGGAACGGCATATCCTCTTCCGGCATAATGCGGGCGATAACCCCTTTGT
The DNA here is from genome assembly GCF_042685365.1 of Paenibacillus thailandensis. Taxonomy (NCBI): domain Bacteria; kingdom Bacillati; phylum Bacillota; class Bacilli; order Caryophanales; family Paenibacillaceae; genus Paenibacillus; species Paenibacillus thailandensis. The sequence continues at coordinate 42,454 of NZ_JBHUMY010000029.1, forward strand.
TGCCGTGACGTCCGGCCATCTTATCGCCTTGCGAAATTTTACGCTTCTGCGCGATGTAGACGCGCACCAGCTGATTGACGCCCGGCGGCAGCTCGTCGCCGTTCTCGCGCGTGAACACCTTCACGTCCACGACGATGCCGTCGGTACCGTGCGGCACGCGCAGCGACGTATCGCGAACTTCGCGCGCCTTCTCGCCGAAGATCGCGTGCAGCAGCCGTTCCTCGGCCGTAAGCTCCGTAACGCCCTTCGGCGTTACTTTGCCGACCAGAATGTCGCCGGCGCCGATTTCCGCGCCGACGCGGATAATGCCGCGCTCGTCGAGATTTTTCAGCGCTTCTTCGCCGACGTTCGGGATGTCGCGCGTAATTTCTTCCGGTCCGAGCTTCGTGTCGCGCGCTTCGGACTCGTATTCCTCAATGTGAATGGACGTGTACACGTCTTCCTTCACGAGCTTTTCGCTAAGCAGAATGGCGTCCTCGTAGTTGTAGCCTTCCCACGTCATGAACGCAACGACAACGTTGCGGCCAAGCGCCAATTCGCCTTGCTCCGTCGAAGGTCCGTCCGCCAAAATATCGCCTTTTTTGATGACGTCGCCCTTGCGCACGATCGGGCGTTGGTTAATGCACGTACCTTGGTTGGAGCGCATGAATTTATGGATTTTATACTTCACCAGGTCGCCGTTAACGGTTTTGCCGTCCACTTCTTCCACGCGGCGCAGCCAAATTTCGTTCGCGGTTACCCGTTCAATAATTCCGTCGTACTTGGATACAATACATACACCCGAATCCTTGGCCGCCTTATGCTCCATGCCGGTTCCGACAAACGGAGCTTTCGGCACGAGAAGCGGAACGGCTTGCCGCTGCATGTTCGATCCCATGAGCGCGCGGTTGGAGTCGTCGTTCTCGAGGAACGGAATGAGCGCCGTCGCGACCGATACGACCTGCTTCGGCGACACATCGATATAGTCGATCCGGTTGGACGGCATCGTCAGGATGTTGTCGGCCTGTTTGTTATAACGAACGATGTTGAACTCGTCGGCAAACGTGTTGTCTTCGTTCAACTGCGTGTTCGCCTGGCCAACGACGTAGTTTTCTTCTTCGTCGGCGGTCATATACGTAACCTGATCGGTCACTTTGCCGGTCTTCGGATCCACCCAGCGGTAAGGCGCTTCGATAAAGCCGTATTCGTTGATCCGCGCATACGTGGACAACGAGTTGATCAGACCGATGTTCGGTCCTTCCGGCGTCTCGATCGGACACATCCGGCCGTAATGGGACGGATGGACGTCGCGCACTTCCATGCCGGCGCGCTCGCGCGTCAAACCGCCCGGTCCAAGCGCGGACAAGCGGCGTTTGTGCGTCAACTCCGCCAGCGGGTTCGTTTGGTCCATGAATTGGGACAACTGCGACGAACCGAAGAACTCCTTGATCGAAGCGATAACCGGACGTATGTTGATCAGCGCCTGCGGCGTGATCGCATTGGCGTCCTGGATCGACATTCTTTCGCGCACGACGCGTTCCATACGGGACAAACCGATGCGGAACTGGTTCTGCAGCAGCTCGCCCACGGAACGGAGACGGCGGTTGCCCAGATGGTCGATGTCGTCCGTGTTGCCGATGCCGTGCAGCAGGTTAATGAAATAGTTTATGGATGCGATAATATCCGCAGGCGTAATATGCTTGACGGATTTGTCGATAATGCCGTTCGAAATGACCTTGATCACCTTGGATTCGTCGAGCGGCGAGAACACGTTCACGGCTTGCAGCGGGATGCTGTCGTTCTCGAGAACGCCGCCGGCGACATGATACGTCTTGAATCCGACGTTTTTCTCCAGGCGGTCCAAAATTTCATCCAACAGTCTGCGGTCGATCACCTGGCCGGTTTCGGCGATAATTTCGCCCGTATCCGGATCCACCAAAGGTTCGGCCAGACGTTGGTTGAACAGACGGTTTTTGATGTGAAGCTTTTTGTTTATTTTATACCGGCCCACATTCGCCAGGTCATAGCGCTTCGGATCGAAGAAGCGCGCCACGAGCAAGCTTCTTGCGTTATCCAATGTCGGCGGTTCGCCCGGACGAAGGCGCTCGTAAATTTCGATCAGCGCTTTCTCCGTCGAGTCGGTATTGTCTTTATCCAGCGTATTGCGAATATATTCGTCGTTGCCGAGCAGCTCCAAAATTTCAGCGTCCGTGCCGAAACCGAGTGCGCGCAGCAATACCGTTACCGGAATTTTGCGCGTACGGTCGATCCGCACGTAAATGATGTCCTTCGCGTCGGTTTCGAGCTCCAGCCAAGCGCCGCGATTCGGAATAACGGTAGCCGTGTAGGTCTTTTTCCCGTTTTTGTCGACTTTCGTGCTGAAGTATACACTTGGGGATCGAACCAATTGACTGACGATAACCCGTTCCGCCCCGTTAATAATAAACGTGCCGGTTTCGGTCATCAACGGGAAGTCACCCATGAACACTTCTTGTTCCTTCACTTCGCCGGTTTCCTTGTTGAACAGCCGCACCTTTACGCGTAATGGAGCGGCATACGTCACATCGCGTTCCTTCGAATCATCGACCGAATATTTCGGTTCGCCCAAGCTGTAATCGATAAACTCAAGCGATAGATTTCCCGTAAAGTCCTGAATCGGCGAGATATCTTGGAACAGTTCAAGCAGATCCGTTTCCAGAAACTTCTCGTACGATTTTTGTTGGATTTCAATTAGGTTAGGGACCTCCAGAACCTCGTTGATTCGGGCATAGCTTCTACGCGTGCGCCGACCATACTGAACAAGTTGTCCTGCCAACTTTACCTCACCCCTCATGTCTGTCTCACAGCATCGATATTCCGCTTCCGGCAAACGATATTTCTTCAAATAAAGAAAAGCCCTTATCGAATGGTTTCGAAAAAAGAGCATGTTCCGGGAGCCGGCCACGCGCGAACAAAGGCGCCACGGCCTCATATCAAGTAATTTTGCCCAAAATGTAAACATTATACGTCAATCGCAAAGGAAATATGCATCGTGCCTTAAAAATTTGCGCTTGACATTTTAACCAACTAAAGATATTGAGCCCAATTTAATGCTGACATTTTATAATATTATCACATTCGAAAAGTCAAGTCAATTATTTAAATTTTGTTCCAAAATTTATCTGATTTCCGGTCTTTTTAGGGATTCCGCTTCTAAACAAACGGCTGCCACACTTCCGGCCAACGTCCGAAACGTTCGGGAAAACGGAGCTTACGGCCCCGTTTTCACCGCGCGAAAAATCCGGTAACCTTTATCTTTCGTCACTTCGTCCACTTGTCCGAACAGCGACTGCAATTTCGCTTCTGCCGAAGGAGCTCCTTGCTTCTTTTGAATGACGATCCACATGCTGCCTCCCGGCGCAAGCCTTTCGTAGCCTTCCTCGAAAATACGGTGAACGACCGCTTTCCCGGCGCGAATCGGCGGGTTGCTGACAATCGAGTCGAATGTCCCTTCTTTGACATTCTCGTAAAGATCGCTCTGCATAATCGAAACGTTCGCGATTCCGTTCAGCTTCGCATTATGACGAGCGAGCTCTACCGCCCGTTCGTTAATGTCGATCATCGTCACATGCCCGCGCGGCGCCAGCTTGGCCGCCGTAAGCCCGATAGGCCCGTAGCCGCAGCCGACATCGAGAACTTTAGCATCGTCCGCGAGGATCAGAGCCTCCAGCAGCACCCGGCTGCCGTAATCCACGCCCGTTTTCGAAAAAACGCCCGCATCCGTCACAAATCGGAACGTTAGTCCGCGGATCGTCGTCTCTACCGTATGCCGGTCGGACTTGGCCGACGGCGTTTTGGAATAATAGTGATCAGCCATTCATAAGCCCTCCTGCACATGGGTAGTGGTAGGTTGATGGAGAAAAACATACGACGAACCCCTCGAAACGCAGCGTCTCAAGGGGTTCGTCATATTCAGGAAGTATAGCGCGTTGGTACGCTTCTATTACTTCACTTCTACAGTAGCGCCAGCTTCTTCAAGCTTAGCTTTGATGCTTTCTGCTTCTTCTTTAGCCACTTTTTCTTTGATTGGCTTCGGAGCGCCGTCAACCAGTTCTTTCGCTTCTTTCAGGCCGAGACCCGTGATTTCGCGAACAACTTTGATAACGTTGATTTTCGAAGCGCCGGCGTTAGCCAGGATTACGTCGAATTCGCTTTGTTCAGCAGCTTCAGCAGCGCCGCCGCCAGCTACAACCGCTACCGGTGCAGCAGCCGTTACGCCGAATTCTTCTTCGATTGCTTTAACGAGATCGTTCAGTTCAAGAACGGACATGCCTTTAATGGCTTCCAAGATTTGCTCTTTGCTCATGGTAGAACCTCCAAATTGAATTTGTTTTAGTTGGTTTGGCTTAAACCGGCATCAGCCGGCAGCCGAATTTACGTGCTTAACGCTTAAAGCGCGATTACGCTTCTTGTTTCTCTGCGACTGCCTTAACCGCAAGGGCGAAGTTGCGCATAGGCGCTTGCAGGACGCTGAGGAGCATGGACAGCAAACCTTCGCGGGAAGGAAGCTCTGCCAGTGCCTTGATTTGGTCGATGCCTACGACGCGGCCTTCAACGACGCCGCCTTTCAGCTTGAGCGCTTCGTTCTTTTTCGCGAAATCGTTCAGGATTTTCGCAGGAGCAACTGCGTCCTCTTTGCTGAACGCGATCGCGGTAGGACCCGTCAATACTCCGTTCAGTTCCGACAACTCAGCCGCTTCCGTAGCACGGCGAACGAGCGTGTTCTTCAGAACTTGGAACTCAACGCCGGCTTCGCGAAGCTGTTTACGGAGTTCCGTAACTTGCGCTACGTTCAAACCGCGGTAGTCCGCTACGACCGTCGTCGTGCTTTCGCGCAGTTTCGAAGAGATTTCTTCAACTGCTTGTTGTTTGCCTTGAATAATCTTAGCGTTAGCCAAATTGTACACCCCCTGTTTGGTGAATTGTACATCCCGTTCATGACAAGTCTCTTGCTCAGGGTGCATGAGAAAAGCCTCCGCACGTAGCGAAGGCCATGACGGTTCGTTCACGGCACGGGCCGTTTAAGCCGATGCCGCACACAAACGCTTTATCATAACACCTCGGTAGGAAATTAAGCCGTTACCGGCACCTACTGTCTACGGTATGCATGTTCGATATTCAGTTTCGTGCTTCTTAGCGGAATGCCGCCGTGGAAACGCGAGCGCCAGGGCCCATCGTCGAAGACACCGAAATGTTTTTCAGGTAAACCCCTTTAGCTGCTGCCGGTTTTGCACGGTTCAGCGCGTCGATGAGAGTGCGAAGGTTTTCGTTCAGCTTCTCTGCATCGAAGGACACTTTGCCGATCGGCGCATGGATTTGACCTGCTTTGTCGAGACGGTACTCGATTTTACCGGCTTTAATCTCTTGAACGGCTTTCGTAACGTCGAACGTTACGGTACCCGCTTTCGGGTTAGGCATGAGGCCTTTACCGCCGAGAATACGGCCGAGCTTACCAACTTCAGCCATCATGTCCGGCGTCGCTACGCAGACGTCGAATTCGAACCAGCCTTGTTGGATTTTGTTGATCATGTCTGCATCGCCTACATAGTCGGCGCCTGCAGCTTCCGCTTCCTTCGCCTTGTCGCCTTTCGCGAATACGAGGACGCGTTTCGTTTTACCAGTGCCGTGCGGAAGTACAACAACGCCGCGGACTGCCTGGTCTTGCTTACGAGGGTCTACGCCCAAGCGAACTGCAACTTCAACGGATTCGTCGAATTTGGCAGTCGCTGCTTTCTTCACGAGCTCAATCGCTTCAAGCGGCTCGTAAGTCGCTTCGCTGTTGATCAGCTTAGCGGCTTCCAAATACTTTTTGCCGTGCTTAGCCATTATACATTCTCCTCCTTACGTGGTATAGCGGAAAATCCTCCTAAGGAAAATCCTCCCACCCGCCTGGCCGTACGCCAGACGGTTCGGGCATGCCTGTGCGGCGCCCTTAAGCCGCATCCTAAACGGATTGCGGTTGCGACTATCAATTAGTCGGCGATCGTGATACCCATGCTGCGAGCGGTTCCTTCGACCATCTTCATTGCTGCTTCGACGGATGCCGCATTCAGGTCCGGCATTTTTTGCTCGGCGATTTCGCGGACTTTGTCGCGTTTCACGGTAGCGACTTTCTTCTTGTTCGGCTCGCCGGAACCTTTTTCGATTCCTGCTGCTACGCGAAGAAGGACAGCTGCCGGCGGAGTTTTCGTTTCGAACGTGAACGAACGATCTTCAAACACCGTGATAACGACCGGAATGATCAGACCGGCTTGATCAGCAGTACGAGCATTGAATTCTTTACAGAATGCCATAATGTTAACGCCCGCTTGACCAAGGGCAGGACCGATTGGCGGAGCCGGATTCGCTTTGCCAGCTGGTACTTGCAGTTTTACAAGCTTGATGACTTTCTTTGCCATGACTTACACCTCCTTGCCTTGATATCCTAGCGGTGACGGCTTGCTAATGGAAACCGGACAATTATATCTTCTCCACCTGAGTATAGTCAAGCTCAAGCGGGGTTTCCCTACCAAACATGTTCACGTGAACCTTCAGCTTCGCCTTGTCGGTTAGAATTTCTTCTACCGTGCCGACAAAGTCCGCGAAAGGACCTACTTTGACGCGAACGGTCTCCTTCAGATCGAACTCGATCTTCGGCTTCGGCTCTTCCATACCCATATGCTTCAGAATCTGGTCCACCTCTTCCGGCAAAAGCGGAATCGGCTTCGAGCCCGAGCCCGTCGACCCTACGAATCCTGTCACACCCGGCGTATTGCGAACCACATACCAGGAATCGTCGGTTTGAATCATTTCCACGAGGACGTATCCCGGGTAGACTTTGCGCATGACCGTCTTCTTCTTGCCATCCTTGTCTACCAGTTCCTCTTCCATCGGGACGAGCACGCGGAAGATTTTATCCTCCATGCCCATCGATTCTACGCGGCGCTCCAAATTGGCTTTGACCTTGTTCTCATAGCCAGAGTAAGTGTGCACGACATACCATCTTTTTTCCATTACAATCCACCTTTGGACCCTTCTTAAACAATCAGTTCAACCAAACTTGAGATCCCGATGTCAAGAACCCAAAAGTAAATCGTCGCAAACAAGACCGTTACAAGCACAACGATCGTATAGCTTGTCAACTCTTTACGATTTGGCCAGCGGACTTTCTTCAGCTCTGCCCAGCTGTCGGTAAAGAAACCGAACGTTTTCCCGAAGCTTCGCTTCAGATTAGCAATAAACGCCACGCTAACACCTCCAAATGACTATCTCGTCTCGCGATGAGGAGTCTGCTCGTTACAGAACTTGCAAAACTTCTTCAACTCGATGCGGTCGGGGTGGTTGCGCTTGTTTTTGGTGCTCGTATAGTTTCTTTGTTTGCAGTTTGTGCAAGCCAACGTGATAATTACCCGCATTGAAGTACACCTCCCGAACTGCTACTAAGTATGAATCATGAAGCTAATATAACATCATCGACTCATGTGCCCGACTGAAAAAAACCTTCTAGTTTCAGGCCTACCTAAACACTTTATCACATGGCATTTTTACTGTCAACGATATTGGACCGCCGTCTATTTATTGGAAAACGCGGCAACATCGGGATTCTCTAGCAGTATCGTCACAATCCTCGGGATTTAAAACAACAAAGACTGTCCGAAACCGAATCGCGCTTGGGCGAATCGGTCAGACAGTCCTCTTCCAATGATCCTATAATTCCGTTATCCGCTAATGTCCCGGATTTCGAGATAGCGTTCCAGCTTCCTCTTCACCCGCTGCAAAGCGTTGTCGATCGACTTGACGTGCCGGTCGAGATCGACGGCTATTTCCTGATACGACCTTCCGTCCAAATAATGCATCAGCACTTTCCGTTCGAGATCGCTCAAAATTTCGGACATCTTATCCTCGAGCCCGCTGAACTCCTCGCGGTTAATGATCAGCTCCTCCGGATCGGACACCCGCGTGCCGCAAATGACGTCGAGCAGCGTCCGGTCGGAATCCTCGTCGTAAATCGGCTTGTCCAGCGAAACATAAGAATTAAGCGGAATATGCTTCTGTCTGGTCGCCGTCTTGATAGCGGTTATAATCTGCCTGGTGATGCACAGCTCCGCGAAAGCTTTGAAGCTTGCGAGCTTGTCTCCTTTAAAATCGCGAATCGACTTGTACAAGCCTATCATGCCTTCCTGCACGATATCCTCGCGATCCGCGCCGATCAAAAAGTAGGTCCGCGCCTTGGCTCGAACGAAGTTCTTGTACTTATTGATCAAGTATTCCAGCGCTAAGCTGTCGCCATTGCGGACCGCCTCGACGATCTCCTCGTCCGTACTGCAGTCGTAATCCAGCGTACTCCATTCTTTGAGGTCGATGCTCACGAACAATCCCTCCGGCCTGCAAGGCGTACACTGCCGGATGGCCTTGCATCCAGCAAATATAGTGCCAGTATATATTATGTAACCTTATCCAGTCAACCGATTTGCCAGTAAGGAGACAACTTTTCATACTAATTTTGTAACCGGAAGGGATTCATTTCCTTTTTTCGTCATAGGTCTCCGCGGCGCCATTTCTCAAGCTGGGAGCGCACCTCCGGGCTTACGATCCCCTCCAGCGAATTGCGCTTCGTCCGCTTCTCTTCCTTCAGCCGCTGCTCCATGACGTGACGGTTATGCTTTACCTCGATCAGAAGCTCCCTCGCCGACACGCGCAGCGCTCCCCTGCCGAAGATGACGTGCTGCTCGACCAGGTCGGACGTAGCTACGTAAATGTTGGTCCGGCGGGAGAAAAGCTCCGTAACGAGCCTTTCGATGCATTCGTCCGCCGTTTCCTTCTCCTTCGTATAAACGACGGTCAGCTTGTGCTGCGAATACGAAGCGCCCAGCCCGGGCACCTGATGCGCGTCGAACACGACGTAAACCTTTCTTCCCGAGAAGCCTTGGTAGTCGGCCAGCATGTCCAGCAGCTTGTCCCGCGCTTCCTCCAGCTCGGTATCCTTCAGGACGGCAAGCATCGGCCACGCCCCGATGATATTATAGCCGTCCACGATCAGTATATCGTCGCGCCGGCTCATTTCCTACCCGCTCCGCCGCTGTCTGACGACCTCGTACATCAGCACGCCCGCCGCGACGGAAGCGTTAAGCGAATTCAACTGCCCCCGCATCGGAAGCTTCACGAGAAAATCGCATTTCTCCTTGATGAGCCGGCCGACGCCTTTGCTCTCGTTGCCGATGACGATGCCGAGCGGCAGATCGAGCCGGGTATCGTAAACGTCTTGCTCGGCGGCGACATCCGTCCCCGCGATCCATACGCCTTCCTCTTTCAGCCGGTCGATCGTCTGGGCGAGATTCGTCACCCGTGCGACCGGCACGTGCTCGGCCGCTCCGGCCGACGTTTTGAGCACCGTCGCCGTCATCGCCGCGGAGCGGCGCTTCGGGATAATGACGCCGTGAACCCCGGTGCATTCCGCCGTCCGCAAGATCGAGCCCAAATTATGCGGATCCTCGATTTCGTCCAGCAGCAGCAGAAACGGCGTTTCGCCCCGCTCCGCCGCCCGCGCGAGCAAATCCTCGACCTCCGCGTACCGGTACGCGGCGGCTTGGGCGACGATTCCTTGGTGCTGCACCCCTTGCGCCATGCTGTCCAGCTTGCGCTTGTCGACATGCTGCACGACGATTCCGAGCTTTTTGGCTTCCGCGACGATCGGCATCGTCAAATGCTTTTGCGCGTTTTCGGCAATCCATATTTTATTGATTTCCCGCCCCGATCGGAGCGCTTCCAGCACCGGATGCTTGCCGGCGATCAGCTCGTCCGCGTTCGGGTCGTTCAAGTTCGTGTTCAAATGCTGCTTGCGGTTCGTCATCGTAGTCCTCCTAATTTCCTGCTGCGCCGTCTTTCAAGCCCGCGGCGAACAGCTGCTGCAGCCTGTCTGCGCGGCCCTCGTAAAACAAATAGCCTACCAGGCACTCCAGCGCCGTCGCCTGCCTGTAGTCCGCCGGATCGGCGTTTTTCGGAGGATTGCCCGACTTCGCGTTGCGTCCCCGCCGCACCACGTCCAGCTCCTCTTCCGTCAGCAGCGGCTGCCACAGCTCCAGCCATCTCCGCTGCGCTTTCGCGGAAACGTACGAGGTCGCTTCCTTGTGCAAATAATGCGACTTGTGATTGGCGCCGGCCACCAGATATTGTCTGACCATCAGCTCAAATACCGCATCGCCCACATAAGCGAGAATGACGGGATTCATCAGCTTGGCCGGCTTGGACGGCGGATAGAACGGGAACGGGCTTTCGCCCGCCGCCGGACCGCCGACCGGTTCGAACGAACCGGCTTCGGCGCCGCCGGCTTCCGGCTGACGGTCCGCATCGGCTTCGGAGCGGCCGGGCCAGGTTTCGTCCGTGCCCGCGCTCCCGTGGCCGGCCGGTTCGTTCGCGCCTTCATAGGTCAATCTATCTCCATCCTCGTTCAAAACGTTGTCCAAGTTCATCGTATCGTTCCGTTCGCTCATTTGCGCCGCCAACGGATCCCTTGCGGCGTATCCTCGAGCAAAATGCCTTTGGCGGTCAGCAGATCCCGAATTTCATCGGCTCTCCCCCAGTTTTTCGCGGCGCGGGCCGCAGTGCGCTCGGCGATCAGCTGCTCGATCTCCTCATCAAGCAGCTCGGCTTCGGCCGATGCGTCCGGCAGCAGGCCCAGCACCCGATCCATCGTCTCCAGCAGGTGGAGCGCCGACTTGAAGCCGGCGGCCGCAGCATCGCTGCGATTCATGTATTGGTTCGCTTCGGCGACGAGCTCGAACAAGGCGGTAATCGCGTCCGGCGTATTGAAGTCGTCGTCCAGCTTCGCTTTGAATTGCGCCAGAATGGCGGCCAGCTTCGCATCGAGCTCGGCGTCTCCGCTCGGCAGCGGCGCCTCCGAACCCGTTACGGGCGCCTTATCGTCCCCTGCCGCCGTCAGCCGATGCTGCAGGCTCGCGGCGCAGTTCGCAATCCGCTCCACGCTTTTTTCCGCTTGGGCGATCGCGTCGTCGCTGAAGTTGAGCGGGCTGCGGTAATGCGCCGAAAGCATGAAATACCGGATCGCCTGCGGCTTCACCCGCTTCAGCAGCTCGTGTACCGTGATCCCGTTGCCGAGCGATTTCGACATTTTCTCGTTGTTGATGTGCAGATAGCCGTTATGCATCCAATAGTTGGCCAGCGGCTTGCCGTTCAGCGATTCCGATTGCGCGACCTCGCACTCGTGATGCGGGAACTGCAGGTCGTGTCCGCCGCCGTGAATGTCCAGCGTATCGCCTGCGTATTTGAGCGCCATCGCGGAGCATTCGATATGCCAGCCCGGACGGCCCGGCCCCCACGGGCTATCCCACTTGATTTCGCCCGGCTTGGCTCCCTTCCAGAGCACGAAGTCCGCGGGGTTCTCCTTCCGCTCGCCGACTTCGATCCGGATGCCGAACTGCAGCTCCTCGAGGTTCTGGTGCGAAAGCTTGCCGTATTCTTCGAACTTCGACGTGCGGAAATAAACGTCTCCGTCGCTCGGATAAGCATAGCCTTTGTCAACAAGACCTTGAATAAACGCAACGATCTCCGGAATCTCTTCGGTTACGCGCGGGTTAACCGTCGCCTTGCGAATGCCGAGCCCTTCGATGTCTTCGCGGAAGGCGGCGATGAACCGGTCCGCCACCTCCGGCACCGTCGTGCCGAGCTGCTCCGCTTTCTTGATCAGCTTGTCGTCGACGTCGGTGAAATTGACCACATAATTGACTTCATAACCGAGGAACTCCAAATAACGGCGCACAACGTCGAAAAAAATCGCCGGACGCGCATTGCCGATATGAATATAGTCGTAGACGGTAGGACCGCAAACGTACATATTCACCTTGCCCGGCTCGATGGAACGGAACGTTTCCTTCGTTCTCGACAACGTATTGTAGATGGAAAGACTCATTTGTTTACTTCTCCTCCTGAAACGGGCTGCCGCAGCTCATCCAGCTGCGCCTGAAGACCGTCAATTTGTTTCTGCAAATCCCGGAACATTTCAATGACCGGATCGGGCAGCTGATGATGATTGAGCCGTCCGACCCGCTCCCCGTTTTGCTTCACGACGCGCCCCGGATTCCCGACAACGGTCGAATTGGGCGGAACTTCCCGCAGCACGACGGCGTTCGAGCCGATATTCGAATTATCGCCAACCTTAAAGGAACCTAATATTTTCGCCCCTGAGCCGATCACGACGTTGTTGCCGATCGTCGGATGGCGCTTGCCCTTCTCTTTGCCCGTCCCTCCGAGCGTAACGCCTTGATAGATAACGACGTCGTTGCCGATCTCGCACGTTTCGCCGATCACGACGCCCATGCCGTGGTCGATAAAGAAACGCTGGCCGATCTTCGCCCCCGGATGAATTTCGATCCCGGTCATAAAACGGCTGAACTGAGATACGATGCGGGCAAGCGTAAACCATCCTCTGCGGAACAAAGCATGAGCAACGCGATGCGCCCACAGCGCATGAAGGCCGGAATACGTGAATATGACCTCGAAGCGGCTTCTGGCAGCCGGATCGTTCTCAAATACCGTATCGATATCCGATCGGATTTGGCGAAACATGTGCACCCCTCTCCTCTCTCTCCGCAAACCAAGACAACCTTGAACCAACAAGAAAAAGCCTCTGCAGCCAATAGCTGCAGAGGCGTATTCCGCGGTTCCACTCTGCTTGAATAAACCCGAAGGCTTGTGCTCCGCACGCGGGGTCCGCGTGCCGGCAAATTCGGATTTATCCGTCTCGTAAGCCCGTAACGAAGGCCAGACGCCGCCCTCTACCCCGCTGAACGAACTTGCCGTTCCGCGGCTCGAAAGCTTAGCTCCCAGGCGCATGTTCCGCCTACCCGAGTTAGACAACTTGCAGCCTACATCTCCTTGCGAACGCTCTGTTGAACGCCGGCTTTGATGACGGTTGTCCTCTCTGCAAACCCAGCATAAACGTACTTTTCCTGTTCATCGCTTGTATGCCAATATAAAGATCTGTCAGCGGTCCTAGAATTCAAATACAGTATACGCCAATACCGTTAAAAGTGACAAGAGGCTATGTCGCCCGGCATCCCGGCCGGCGCGCGCGCCGGCGAGACCGGACCCGCCGCCCAAGATAAGGGCTTAACGGCCGAGTCTCTCCCGCAGCCTTGCCTCGACTTTGTCCTTGCCGAGCAGCACGATCGTCCGGTTCAGGTCCGGGCCGTGCGTCTGCCCCGTAAGCGCCGCGCGAATCGGCATGAAGAGCTGCTTGCCCTTGAAGCCCGTTTCCTTCTGCACCTGCTTGATCGCTTCTTTAATGCCGCCCTCGGTAAAGGAGGCGGATTCGTCCGTAACGCGCGCGAGGAACGCCGAAAGCACCGCCGGCACCTGCTCTTCCGCAAGCACCTCCGCCGCTTCGCTTTCATCCTGCACGTCATCCTGGAAGAAGAGGCCGGTGAGCGGCACGATCTCCGCCGTGTACCGCATTTTATCCTGGTACAGGTCCACCAGGTCCGTTACCCATGCGCGTTCCTCGGCACTAAGCTCCGCCGATACGAGCCCCGCCTTGCGCAGATGAGGCAGGCACATGTCGACGATCCGGTTCAGATCGGCCTTCTTCACGTATTCGTTGTTCATCCAGCTCAGCTTCTGCGTATCGAATACGGCAGGGCTTTTGCTAAGACGCTGGGCGTTAAACGCGGCGATAAGCTCCTCGCGCGTAAATATTTCCTGTTCGCCCTCCGGCGACCAGCCGAGCAGCGCGATAAAGTTGAACAGCGCCTCCGGCAAATAGCCGAGACCGTCGTATTGCTCGATGAACTGGATGATCGATTCGTCGCGCTTGCTCAGCTTTTTGCGGCTTTCGTTCACGATCAGCGTCATATGGCCGAATTGCGGCGGCTGCCAGCCGAACGCCTCGTAAATCATCAGCTGGCGCGGCGTATTGGAAATATGGTCTTCCCCGCGCAGCACGTGGCTGATTTTCATCAAATAATCGTCGATGACGACGGCAAAGTTGTAGGTCGGAATGCCGTCCTTCTTGACGATGACGAAATCGCCGGTTTCGGCGGTGTCGAAGCTGATCGTTCCTTTGACCATGTCGTCCCACGCATACGTCTTGCCTTCCGGCACGCGGAAGCGGATGCTGGCTACGCGGCCTTCCGCTTCATAGGCTTTCCGCTGCTCTTCCGTCAAGTTGCGGTGCTTGCCGGAATAACGCGGCGTCTCGCCCCTTGCCATCTGCTCCTCGCGCTCCCGCTCCAGCTCCTCTTCCGTGCAGTAGCAGCGATAAGCAAGCCCGCGGTCGAGCAGATCCTGCCAATACTGCTTGTAAATGTCCAAACGCTCCGTTTGGCGGTAAGGGCCGTATTCGCCCCCTACGTCCACGCTTTCGTCCCAGTCGATGCCGAGCCACTTCAAATATTTCAGCTGGTTCTCTTCGCCGCCGGCCACGTTCCGCTTCACGTCGGTATCCTCGATCCGGACGATCAGCTTGCCGCCTTGGTTTCTAGCAAACAAATAATTAAATAAAGCCGTTCTCGCATTCCCGATATGCAGATGGCCCGTCGGCGACGGAGCGTACCTCACGCGCACTTCTTGTGTCATTCCCATAAACTCCCTTCCATTGCTGCCCGTTCGCTTCAAAGGTTTTGAAAGTAAAGTAACTATAGCATAACTTTTAAGCTTTCACTAGACATACGACCGATTGCGCCGCAATCCCTTCGCCCCGTCCGGCGAAGCCGAGCTTCTCTGTCGTCGTCGCTTTGACGTTTACCTGCGATAGCTCTTCCGCTTCCAGAGCTTTGGCGATAATTTCGGCCATCTGCGGGATGTACGGAGCCATCTTCGGCTTCTGCGCGATAATCGTCGAATCGACGTTGCCGAGCTTGTAGCCCCGCTCCTTGGCAAGCTCCCATACCCGCTCCAGCAGCTTCAAGCTGTCCGCGTCCTTAAACGCTTCGTCCGTATCCGGAAAATGCTTGCCGATATCGCCGAGTCCAAGCGCCCCAAGCACGGCGTCGGCGATCGCATGCAAAAGCACGTCCGCATCGGAGTGGCCGAGCAGCCCTTTCTCGTACGGAATCGTCACTCCTCCGATGATGCAAGGCCGGCCTTCCACCAGCTGATGCACGTCAAACCCTTGTCCTACCCGTATCATGTCCTTGTTATCCCCTCTCTCGCTATAGCCCGCTCTCCCGCTTCGTTCGCTCCGCAAGCAAAAACTCCGCATACGGAAGATCGTCCGGCGTCGTGATCTTGATGTTCGTATAATCGCCTTGCGCGACCGCAACCCGGGCGCCAAGCCGCTCCACCGCCATCGCGTCGTCCGTGCCGACGAACCCTTCCGCCCGCGCGCGCTCATGCGCCTCCGTCAGCAGCCCGCGCCGAAAAGCCTGCGGCGTCTGAATCGCCCACAGGCTCTTCCGGTCAGGCGTCGACGCAATCATGCCGGCTTCGTCCACCTGCTTGATCGTGTCTTTCACCGGAACGGCCAGAACGGCCGCCCCGTGCTTCTCGGCCGCGGCGCAGCAAGCTCTGACGGCGGAAGACGTCACAAACGGACGGACAGCGTCATGCACCATGACCCAATCCGTCCGACCGCCAAGCGCCTTAACCCCGTTATAGACGGAATGCTGCCGCTCGCTCCCGCCGGCGACGACCGCCTTCACTTTGGACAAGCCGTATTGCTCCGCCAATCGCCGGCAGCGTTCTTCTTCCCCGCTGCCCGCAACGACGACGATTTCCCCGACCTCATCCATACGTTCGAACACTTCGAGCGTATGAACCAGAATCGGCTTGCCCCGCAGCGGCAAATACTGCTTGCTTTCGCTCGTCCCCATGCGGGTGCCGCGCCCGGCCGCCACCAGGACGACTCCCCATTTTCCAACCATGCCATCAACCTGCCTTGCGCTGAAAGTCCCTCGCCGCACGGATGCGGCAACAATAGTATTATCATACCTTGTTACAGCGCTTTTTCCAACAGCTTCGGCTTCGCAAATATCATTCGGCCGGCCGACGTCTGCAGCACGCTGGTGACGAGAACCTCCATCGTCGTGCCGATGTAGTCTCTTCCGCCCTCGACGACAATCATCGTGCCGTCGTCCAGATACGCGACTCCTTGCCCATGCTCCTTGCCGTCCTTGATCACTTGCACGATAATTTCTTCGCCCGGCAGCACGACCGGCTTAACCGCGTTCGCCAGGTCGTTAATGTTCAGAACGGACACGCCCTGCAGCTCGCACACCTTGTTCAAGTTGAAGTCGTTCGTCACCACTTTGCCGCCAAGCGCCTTGGCCAGCTTGACCAGCTTGCTGTCCACCTCGCCGATCTCTTCGAAATCGCCTTCGTAGATGAGCACTTTGACGTCAAGCTCCTTCTGGATTTTGTTCAAAATGTCGAGTCCGCGCCGTCCCCGGTTCCGCTTGAGCAGATCGGACGAATCGGCGATATGCTGCAGCTCCTCCAGCACGAATTCCGGGATGACAAGCGTCCCTTCGATGAACCCGGTTTTGCAAATATCCGCGATTCTGCCGTCGATAATGACGCTGGTGTCCAAAATTTTATGTTCTTCGAAGCCCCCTGCCTCGTCTTTCGGAAGCTCCGCCCTTCTGCGCTCAAGGAGCGCGCCAAGCGCTGCCGCAAGCTCTTCCTTCTTGCTGAGCCCGATGCTGAGCCCCACATAACCGAGCCCAAGCGCCACAACCGCAGGCACGAGCCGGCCCACGCCTTCAAGTCCGGCCCATGCCGGATACAGCAACGCAGCCAGCAGCAGGCCCGCGATCAAGCCTCCCGCGCCGGCCGTCAGATCCAGAACGGGCAAGCCGGCCGCCCGCTCCGTTCCTTGCTTGAGCGCCCGAATAATCGTTCCGGCGAAGGCGGTCGCTATGATCATCCCGAACACCGCTCCAGCTGCAACATACAAGTAATAAGTTCCCGAACGCTGCATTAAGCCAAGCGACTGCTCCGACCAAATGCCAGCCCCATGCATGGAACCGTGCCACTCGCTGCCGATAATGCCACCGGCCACAATCCCTATTAGTTGAATTATACGTCTTACCATTATTTTCACCTCCACTAACAATTATGGTCCAATTATGGACGGGCTAATCGCTCCGGAGGGGCAATCGGTGCAATAAAAATCATTAAAAGTTTTTCTTTTTGAAATGGAAGAAGGGGAGGATTATAATGGTAGAAGAGCTGAAATTTAGCGCCATCCCCAGAACAGGCTAATGAAAGAGGTGGATCCATTGAGCACTCCCACGCTGGAGCAATTTCAGAAGCAAGTGTCCGAGCTGCTGCTTCGGCATCGAAGCTTGCTTGACGTCATGTCCAAATTCGGACAATCCGGCGCGTCCGTCAACCGGGCCATTACCAAAGCGGTAACCGACTGCGGCTGCATCGAGCTGCATGCCCGCAGGCAGCGTTATTCGGACGATATGAGCCTGGAAGATGCCAAATCGCTGCTTGAAAGCCATCTTTCCGGCGAGCTGTGCGAGCATTGCCGCGACGTCGTGAAGTCGGAGCTTGGCCGTACGTTGTTTTATATGACCGCCATGTGCAACCTGCTGGATATCGAGATGAACGAGGTCGTCGCCGGCGAACATGCGAAATGTTCCACGTTAGGCCTGTTTAACATGACGTAAACATTTTGGACGCTGGCGAAATCTTCTTCTCCTTGCCAGACGAACCGATTCGACAAGGAAAAGAATCAACCTTATATTTCACGCAAAAAAAGGATGCCCCTCACTTTCAAGCGAAAGCGGGAACATCCTTTTCTTTTTGAAGCTTAAGACCGGTGCTGTTATGCCGTATGCTCCGACTGCTTCTGCTCGTCTTCCAGCTCCGGATCGGCATGACGCCGGCGTCTTCGTTTCGCTCCGCGGCGGTCAACGTTTTTTTTTAGCCCGTAGATCGCATAAAGCAGCAGCGGAACGAAAATAATTTTGGATAAGTCATCCGGAAACAGCAGCCCGAGCAGCACCGTAACCGCGATAACGACCGGCACGACCCACAGCGCTTTTTTGGAAACGCCGACCTTCTTAAAGTTCGGGTATTTGATCGTGCTGACCATCAGCAAAGCGAGCACCAGCATCGAGGCTACAAGCACCGATACGGCGATATCTTCATGGAATAAAGCCAATGTGGCGAGCACGCCGCCTGCGGCAGGAATCGGCAGCCCTATAAAATAACCGGCGGAGCTCGAAATGACGTTGAACCGGGCGAGACGCAGCGCGCCGCACAACGGAAACAACGCCGTAATCGTCCAGGCCAGCGTCGGATTCAATTGTTGAAAAGAAGTGACGTACATAATAAATGCAGGGGCCACGCCAAATGAGATTACGTCCGCGAGCGAGTCCAGCTCCTTGCCGAATTCGCTTTGCGCGTCGAGCGCGCGGGCAACTCTTCCGTCTACGCCGTCGAGCAGCATCGCGATGATGACCATCATCGCCGCATTCTCCGGCTTGTCATTGAAAACGAGAATAATTGCAATGACCCCTAGGAATAAATTCCCCGCCGTGAGAAGGCTTGGTATCGACTTCGTGATCATCCGTTCCACCTCTTCTCTACTATGCCCTAAATGTAGCCGCGCAAACGCCGGCATCCGGGAGCAATCTAACCATTGTAGGGGAATTATATTTGTCTGTCAATGAACATCTGCTCTTGAATCCGCTTCATGCCTTCCTTGATCGCCCGCGCCCGAACTTCGCCGATGCCGTCCACTTCGTCCAGCTCCTCGATCGTTGCCATCAGAATATGCGGAAGACGGCCGAACCGTTCGACGAGATTGTTCATAATGACGAGCGGCAGACGGGGAATCTTGTTCAGCAGGCGGTATCCGCGCGGAGATACGACTTCTTCGGCCATCGAGTTCGTATGCGAATAGCCGAGCAAGCGCAGGATCGGCGCGGCTTCAAGCATCTCTTCGGCGTTCAGCTTTTTCAGCCCGTGCCGGATTTCCTTCAATTTCTCGTCGGAATTGTCCTTGGCGTAATCCTTCAGCAAATACCAGGCGTCTTCTTCGACCCCATCCACCAGCTCATCCATCTGCATGCTGATGAGGCGGCCTTCCGTGCCAAGCTCGTTGACGTACCGTTTAATTTCCATTTTGACGCGGAGCACCATTTCGACCCGCTGGATCGTATGGGCGACATCCTGCAGCGTCACCAGCTCTTCGAACTCCAGAGCGGACAGGTTGGTGAACGCTTGGTTCAGCACGGCTTTGTATTTCTCAAGCGTTTGGATCGCCTGATTGGCTTTGGTCAGAATAACGCCGATGTCCTTCAGCGAATAACGCAAATTGCCTTGATACAACGTAATGACATTGCGGCGCTGCGAGATCGAAACGACCAGCTTTCCGGTTTGCTTCGCGACCCGCTCCGCCGTCCGGTGGCGGATCCCCGTTTCAATGGACGGAATGGAGCTGTTCGGAATAAGCTGCGTGTTGGCATACAAGATGCGGCGCACGTCTTCGCTCAAGATGATGGCGCCGTCCATTTTGGCCAGCTCGTATAAATAGTTCGGAGAAAATTCGCAGTCGATGGAGAAGCCTCCGTCCACCACTTCCATCACTTCCGGGCTGTAGCCTACGACAATCAACGCGCCCGTCTTGGCGCGGAGCACGTTCTCGAGCCCCTCCCGAAAAGGGGTGCCCGGCGCGACAAGCTGCAATAATTGGTTCATCACTTCCTGGTTCTGTTCCTTCATCTTTTGCCCCCTATTCCAGCGCTGCAGAGAGTGCTTCCGCTACCGTGCCGACGCCGATAATTTCGATTCCCGCAGGCGGTTTCCATCCTTTTAAGCTTTTTTCCGGCATGATGACCCGCTTGAACCCCAGCTTCTGCGCTTCCTTAACCCGCTGTTCCGCGCGGGATACCGCCCGCACCTCGCCGGTCAAGCCAACCTCGCCGAAGATGACGTCGTAAGGCTGGGTCGGCGCATCCTTGAAGCTGGACGCCAAGCTTACGGCTACCGCCAGATCGACGGCCGGCTCATCCAGCTTGACGCCTCCGGCGGCGTTGACGTAAGCGTCCTGCGTTTGCAGGAACAAGCCGATCCGTTTCTCCAGCACGGCGATAATAAGCGCCATCCGATGATGATCGATGCCTGCCGACATGCGGCGCGGCGACGGAAAATGCGTCGTTGCCACCAGCGCCTGCAGTTCGACCAGCATCGGCCGCGTCCCTTCCATGCTTGCGACGACCGTCGAGCCCGACACGCCAAGCGGCCGTTCCGACAGAAACAGCTCCGACGGGTTATCGACCTCGCGGAGCCCGCTTTCGCTCATTTCGAAAATGCCGACCTCGTTCGTCGAGCCGAACCGGTTTTTGACGGCCCGCAGCAGCCGGTATGTATGATGGCGTTCCCCTTCGAAATAAAGGACGCAATCGACCATATGCTCGAGCAAGCGCGGACCCGCGATGGCGCCTTCCTTCGTAACATGGCCTACCAGCACGGTGGCTATGCCCTTGATTTTGGCGATGCGCATAAAATGCGCGGTGCATTCCCTGACCTGGGCTACGCTCCCGGGCGCCGATTGAACGTTCGGATCAAACACCGTTTGGATGGAGTCAATGACGAGAAAATCCGGCTGAACCGCTTCGATCGCCTCGTTCACATTTTCCATATTCGTTTCGCACAGCACGTACAAATGATCCGTCAGCGCTCCGAGCCGGTCGGCCCGCATCCGGGTTTGCCGCACCGATTCCTCGCCCGAAATGTAGAGCACCTTAAGCCCTTTGGACGCCAGCGCGTGAGAAGTTTGCAGCAGCAGCGTGGACTTCCCGATGCCCGGATCTCCGCCTACAAGAATAAGCGAGCCCGGAACGACGCCGCCTCCAAGCACGCGGTTCAGTTCTTTCATGCGCGTCTCGATGCGCGGTTCCTGCTCACTTTCTATATGTATGATGGGTTTCGGCTTTTCTTTCGTCTGAACGCCCGATAAGCCGACGCCTTGCGTTTTGATAACGGTTTCCCGTTCTTCGACCATGGAATTCCATGATCCGCAGCCCGGACATTTGCCAAGCCATTTAGGCGCTTCCGTGCCGCATTCCGTACAAACGAATTTCATCTTTATTTTTGCCATATCCGGCTCCTTTATGTCTGTCGCCCCGTACCTCTTTTTTGACGCTCCAACTATAATTTTACCATTTTATACGAGTCGGATAAACCCCTGGATCATCCTCCCGAAGCCCCCCTTTTATGAAAAAAGCCGTCCGCTTCGAGAAAACTTCCCGTTAAGTTGTTCGAAGCCGGGCGGCCTGAGCAGTTGAAAGCGGCCAACCGGCTTCGGCAGCAGAGCGGTTGTTTCTTGCGCCATAACGAATGCCGCTTCGGCATACGCAAACAAAAAAAGCTCCGCTCCTCGCGGGAGCGGAACTTTTGTTACAGCTTTAATTAAATTCCGGCGGTCAAGTGGTCGCCGGTTCGGATTCGGCGGCTTTCGTAACCGTCAGCTCGCCGTCCTTCTCGTCGATCGTAAACGTATCGCCTTTGGAAATTTTGCCGAGCAGCAAATCTTCCGACAGCCGGTCTTCGATATGCTTCTGGATGGCCCGGCGAAGCGGCCGCGCCCCGTAGGCCGGGTCGAACCCTTCCTTGGCGAGGAACGCTTTCGCTTTGTCCGTCAGCACGAAGTCGATATCCTGCTCGCGGAGACGTTTGCGCAGGTCGTCCGCCATAAGCGATACGATCTGGGAGATATGCTCCTGCTCCAGCGGATGGAACACGATCGTTTCGTCGATCCGGTTCAGGAACTCCGGACGGAAGCTTTTCTTCAGCTCGGCCATAACTTTGTCCTTCATGACGGCGAAATCGCGGCCCGCATCTTGGACGGCCGTAAAGCCAAGCGCCGAATTGCGTTTGATTTGCTCGGCCCCGACGTTCGAGGTCATAATGATCAGCGTATTGCGGAAGTCAACGACGCGTCCTTTGGAATCGGTCAAGCGGCCGTCTTCAAGCACCTGCAGCAGGATGTTGAACACTTCCGGATGCGCCTTCTCGATTTCGTCCAGCAGGACGACCGAATACGGCTTCCGGCGAACCTTCTCGGTCAATTGGCCGCCTTCCTCGTAGCCGACATATCCCGGAGGAGCGCCGACGAGACGGGAAGTCGAATGCTTCTCCATATATTCCGACATATCGATGCGGATTACGGCATTCTCGTCGCCGAACAGCGCTTCGGCCAGCGCTCTTGCGAGCTCCGTTTTGCCGACGCCGGTCGGGCCGAGGAAAATGAACGAGCCCATCGGACGTTTCGGGTCCTTGAGGCCGGCACGCGCCCGGCGAATCGCCCGGGATACCGCCTTGACCGCTTCTTCCTGACCGATGACGCGGTCGTGAAGAATCGATTCCATCTTCAGCAGACGTTCCGTTTCCTCTTCCTTCAGCTTGCTGACCGGAACACCCGTCCAGCTTGCCACGACTTGCGCGATATCTTCAGGCGTAACCTCGGAATCGGTACGGCCTTGTTTTTCTTTCCATTGGTTTTTGGTCGAGTCGAGCTCTTCCCGGATCTTTTGCTCCGTATCCCGAAGCGCCGCCGCTTTCTCGAACTCTTGGCTTTGAACCGCGGCGTCCTTCTCCTTGCGGATGTCTTCGAGGCGGTTTTCCAGCTGCTTCAGATTCGGCGGTACCGTGTACGTATGAAGCCTTACTTTCGAGCTGGCCTCGTCGATCAGGTCGATCGCCTTATCCGGCAGGAAGCGGTCCGTAATGTAGCGGTCCGACAGCTTCACGGCCTGAACGATCGCTTCGTCCGTAATTTTGACCCGGTGATGCGCTTCATAGCGGTCGCGCAGACCCATCAGAATTTGCACCGCTTCTTCCGGAGACGGCTGATCCACCGTAATCGGCTGGAAGCGGCGTTCCAGCGCGGCGTCCTTCTCGATATATTTGCGGTATTCGTCCAGCGTCGTCGCGCCGATGCATTGCAGTTCGCCGCGCGCCAGCGCCGGCTTCAAAATATTCGATGCGTCGATCGCGCCTTCCGCGCCGCCGGCGCCGATGAGCGTATGCAGCTCGTCGATGAACAGGATAATGTTTCCGGCTTGGCGGATTTCATCCATGATTTTTTTCAAGCGGTCTTCGAATTCGCCGCGGTATTTCGTTCCGGCCACGACCGAGCCCATATCCAGCGTCATGACGCGCTTGTCGCGGAGCGTCTCCGGAATTTCGTTTTCGATAATTTTTTGGGCGAGTCCTTCGGCGATAGCCGTTTTGCCGACGCCCGGCTCGCCGATCAGCACCGGGTTGTTTTTCGTCCGGCGGCTCAGCACTTGAATAACTCTTTCAATCTCTTTGCTGCGCCCGATCACCGGGTCCAGGTTGCCTTCGCGGGCGATGGCCGTCAAGTCGCGAGCCAGTCCGTCAAGCGTCGGCGTGCTTACATTGGACGGCGTTCCGTGACTGCTCGATACCGCCTCGCTGCTTCCAAGAAGCTGAAGCACTTGCTGGCGGGCTTTGTTCAGGCTGATGCCCAAGTTGTTAAGCACTCGGGCGGCTACGCCTTCTCCTTCCCGGATGAGACCAAGCAGAATGTGCTCGGTGCCGACATAAGTATGTCCCAGCTTGCGCGCTTCGTCCATCGACAGCTCGATGACCTTCTTCGCGCGCGGCGTATACGCGATATTCGTCGGCTGCTCTTGGCCGCGGCCGATAAGCGCCTCCACCTCGTCCTGAATTTTCTCGAGACCAAGGCCAAGGCCGATAAGCGCTTTGGCCGCAATGCCTTCGCCTTCCCGGATCAGACCGAGCAGAATATGCTCCGTCCCGATATTGTTATGGCCCAAACGCACAGCTTCCTCCTGGGCTAAAGCCAGCACCTTCTGCGCGCGTTCCGTAAATCTTCCAAACATCATCGTTCATGCACCTCCAAGTTCAGTTTGACCCTTTTAACTGCATGCGGATAAGTTCTGCGCGCCTGACGTCCCTTTTCTCCGGGCTCATCTTTTCCTTGAACCGCTGCTGCAGAAAGCCAGGCTGCGTCATCACTATTAATTCATTCATCACGGTAGGCGTCACTTCCTTCAACAATCCGAGATCGACGCCTAATCTTACGTCGGAGAGCCGCTGCGCGGCTTCCTTGGAATCCATAATGGCCGCGTATTTCAAAATGCCGTACGAGCGTTTGATCCGATCCTCGATCTTCAGACGCGAATCGGAGAGCAGCCGCGCTCTCGCAGCTCTTTCATGCTCGATAATTTGCTTCGCCACGCCGTACAGGTTGTCGATAATTTCGCCTTCGGACTGGCCCAGCGTAATTTGGTTTGAAATTTGGAACAAGTTGCCGAGCGCTTCGCTGCCTTCCCCGTATTGGCCGCGTACGGCAAGGCCGACCTGCGTAATCGCGGACAAAATGCGGTTAATTTGCTGCGTAAGCACCAGCGCCGGCAAATGCATCATGACGGAAGCCCGGATGCCGGTGCCGACATTGGTCGGACAAGTCGTCAAATAACCGAATTTCTCGTCAAACGCGTATTCGATCTTTTCCTCGAATATATTATCGATCCGGTCGGCGAGCGACCACGCTTCCTGGACTTGAAACCCCGGATAAAGACATTGGATGCGAAGATGGTCTTCTTCGTTAATCATAATGCTGACCGCCTCGTTATCGCTCAGGACGACGGCGCCGCCCCGCGATTCGTTGGCCAGGTTCGGGCTGATCAGATGCTTCTCCACCAGCACCCGTCTTTCCAGCTCGTTCAAGTCGGAAAGAATAAACGTTTCGAACCTTCCGATCCGGTCCAGTTGTCCGGATTTGGCGACCGACGTCAGCTGTTCCATCACTTCCTGGGATTGTCCGCTCGTGGCAAGCATCGGGAACGGATGATGCCGCAAATTGCGGGCAAGCCGCACTCTGCTGCTGATGACAATGTCCGAGTCGGGGCCTTCGCCCTTCATCCAATCGCTTAATGCATGTTCTGAGAAACGATGCTGTTCCATGAACTCCCCTCCTTACCGGCAGATCACAGGTCGTTTATTTTTTTCTCCAGCTCGCGGATGCGGTCCCGGAGTTTGGCGGCCGCTTCGAAATCTTCCGTTTCGATGCGTCCTTGCATTTCCTTCCGGAGCTGTTCGATTTCCCGTTTATATTGAATCTGACCGCCGTACCGCTTCGGCATCTTTCCTACATGGACCGTATTGCCGTGAACTCGCTTCAACAGCGGGTCAAGATGATCCGCAAAATGTTTGTAGCAGGAGCTGCAGCCGAACCGGCCGATCTTGCTGAATTGAGCGTACGTTAGACCGCACTCGTCGCATCGGATCGCTCTTGGCTTTACCGATCCGCCCGCCGTCGAAGGCTCGAAATCGAGCAGTCCGGAGAGCAGGCTGTGAATGGAAAAGCCGTTTGGCGCGCCCGGTATGCTCTCGCCCTTTTCCCTTGCGCACGTTTCGCAAATATGAAATTCCGTTTTCTCGCCGTTTACGATTTTCGTAAAATGCAGAGAAGCCGGTCTTTTGCCGCATTCTTGACAAATCAACGTTAGCCCCTCCTTTCGAATTACGCCCCTTGCCGCTAACGGGCAAGCAGCGTAATCAGCATCGACTTCAGAAGGCGTGCCCGAATCTCGTCGCGGAGCGGCAGCTTGACCGCGATCGTATCCCTGGAGATCGCCGCGCGGATCAAATTCGCTTCCCTTTTCGTTATAAACGCCGCTTCCTCCAGTTGATAGATCAGGCCTTCCGCAACGTCTTGCTCTACGCAGTCGCCGATCGTCTGGCTAATATGGTGTTGAATATTGTTGAGGGCCGGCAGCTCGACGCGCTGAATGCGAACGTATCCGCCGCCGCCGCGCTTGCTCTCCACCATATAGCCCTTCTCCAGTGTAAACCTGGTGCTGATGACATAATTGATTTGCGACGGAACGCACGAGAAGCGGTCCGCCAGCTCGTTGCGCTGAATCTCGACGGCCCCCTCGGGGCTGTTCTGCAACAATTGCTTCAAGTATTGCTCAATGAGATCGGAAATGTTGCGCATATCACCAACCTCCATGAAATACAGCCAGCCGTTTGCGGGTAAGCCGGCTTATCCGGCCGGCCGAGCATCCCTCTATAGCTTACGCTTAGGAATTCGAACTATACTTGCGCTAAAGAATTCGAAGCTCATGCACGCTGCCGCTTTCCGCAAAGGCTTGATTGACTTTGACTTTCTTTGACTTTAACTTTATTATACGCAAAAATCAGGAAAGGTCAAGAGGATTGATTGCAATTTTCAGACGATTCCGCTGTTTCATGCCCGATTTCAACGCAAAACACTCTATATTCTTAGGATGGTTCCGGTTTGGCGCTTTTATTCAGATGTGGATAAGCTGTATCGTTTTTATTTTCGCTTATTGCGGAAGTTGTCCCTAGCGTTATGCACTTTCCCACACCATATCCACATTACCTGCAACGTTTTAGCCGTTAGAGCATCCCTTTGTCCCATTAGTTATTCACTGTGTATATGTTTAAATCTATAAAAAAGATAAGTGCCCGAACCAATAGTTTTCCCCATCCGAAAACAACAAAGAACCTGCCGCATCATATGCGACAGGTTCTTCGTGCTTGGCGACGTCCATTCCGCACCGAATGAATCCGCTTCTGGATTTCCTTCAAGGTCGGGATCTGAAGCTTCCTTTGCTGCCGGGCCTTCCGCTTTGCCTTTGCTTCGATCCAAGCTTCAGATACTCTCCGGGAGAGTGAAGTCGCTTGGCTTTCAGGACAACAAAAAACCTGCCGTATCTAATACGGCAGGTTCTTCGTGCTTGGCGACGTCCTACTCTCCCAGGACCCTGCGGTCCAAGTACCATCGGCGCTGGAGGGCTTAACGGTCGT
>NZ_JBHUMY010000030.1:0-78508 GCF_042685365.1 Paenibacillus thailandensis
AAAGAACAATCGTTTCTTTCGTTATCACCGCGTCTCTCAGCGGCGACTTTTATAATATATCACAGGCGCCCAATTCAATGCAACCCTTTTTTAAAAAAAGTTTTCTTTCCATTATCTGGGCACCTGTGCGCGCTCTTCGCGGAATACCCACCGCTTGCTGCCGGTGAAGTTCAGAACGACGGTGACGGCCGTAACCAACAGCTTCGAGAGCCAGTACGGCAAACCTCCAAGGTCGACAAAAACATAAAGCAAGAATATAGAACAAAGCATAACCCCGGCGTTCAAAACGGCAAAGCGAGCCGCTTGCGCTCTTGTGCGGCCCGCCTGCCGGGAGGCATGCTTAAACGTAACGGCCCGGTTCATCACGAAGCTGTTGACCGTCCCGGCCGCATAAGAGATCACTTGGGCAACAATATAATGCACGCCCGCCCATATAAGCGCCTGAAATACGATGTAATCGACGGCCGTATTCATTAACCCGATAAAGTTAAAAGCGACAAACTGGACAAGAAGGCTGCGTTTATTTTCGGGCATACTCGCGAGCCTCCGCCTTTTCCCTTTCCGCTTCCTTCTCCGTCTTCGGCTCCTCGAACCCTTGCGCTTCGCGGACGATATAAAGCGGCCTTCCTTTCGACTCGTCGTAAATCCGGCCGATATATTCCCCGATCACGCCAAGCAGGACAAGGATTATGCCGTTAAAGAACAAATTAATGGCGATAATCGACGCCCAGCCGGGCATTTGAACGACGAAGAAAAGCCGCTGAATGACGACGACGACCAAATAAACGAAGCTGAGCGCCGACAGTCCGAAGCCGATGTATGCCGCCATGCGAAGCGGCTTATACGAAAACGAGGTGATCCCGTCCGCGGCGAAATGAATCATTTTGCGCAGCGGATATTTCGTTTCGCCCGCGAACCGCTCCTCGCGCACGTATTCGACGGACGTCTGGCGAAAGCCTACCCAGCTTACCAATCCGCGGACGAACCGGTTCTTCTCCTTCAGCGTGCGCAGCACGTCGTTTACTTTGCGGTCGATCAGGCGGAAGTCCCCCGTATCCACAGGAATGTCCACGTTGGTCATGCTGCGAAGGAGACGATAAAACAGGCTGGCCGTCGTTTTTTTGAACCACGTCTCGCCTTTGCGCTGCAGCCTTTTGCCGTAGACGACGTCGTATCCTTCCTTCCACTTGGCGATCATCGCAAGCATCACTTCCGGCGGATCCTGAAGGTCGGCGTCGATGATGATGATTGCGTCGCCGGAAGCGTAATCCATGCCCGCCGTAATCGCGAGCTGATGTCCGAAATTACGCGAGAAGTCGATCAGCTTCACGCGGGGATCGGCGCTGCCGATTTCGCGAATGATATCCGCCGAACGGTCCCGGCTTCCGTCATTAATAAAGATAAGCTCATACGGCTCTCCTTGGCCGTCCATCACTTGGAGCAGCCTTTCGCATGTATGGGCGATCACTTCTTCTTCGTTATACATTGGAACGATGATGCTGTATTTGGCTTTCACGACAATCCCCCTCCTTTCCGCGTACATAACGCGATTCCGCCATTAGAACACCCACGTCTGGAACCAGCGCAGCATCGTCACGTAAGCCTGACCGGCCGTCATCCCGGATATGACCGGGTAGAACATGACGAACATCGCAACGGCCGCGGCGATATACAAGTTGCGCACCGGCTTCCAGCGCGGCACCTTCTCGTCGAGCAGCTTCATCATATAGACGATCGACAATATCATAAACGGCACCATCGCGAAATAATGGTACAGGAACGTTACCCGCGGCACGAGCATCCATGGCACGTACTGCGACAAATATGCGATCCATACGATATAGAACCGCTTGTCCCGCCGTTTCAAGCTTAAATAAATCGCCATAATGACGGCAAATATACCGGACCACCAAATCACCGGGTTGCCAAGCGCGCTAATGGTGGAGACTTCGCCCGGAGGCATAATGCTCCGGCCGCTGAAATACCAGACCGGACGTTTCATAAACGGCCATTCCCACCACCAGGAGGCATACGGGTGAGTCGCCTTCAGCTCGCTGTGATATTCGTACATATGGACTTGCTCGTCGATCAGTCCTTGCAGCGTATATCCTTCATCTTTGGCATTCAGAACCGGAATAAACGACAGCGCGTAAATAATGGCCGGAATAACGACGAAAAAAACGACGCAGCTTGCCAGCGTCAGCCAGACGCGCCTCGGAAATTCGGCTACGGCATGGCGCAGAACCTCTTCTTCCCCTTCAATGCCGGGTTCATCCGCCGTTTCCCCGCTCCCGAAGGAAGCGTTGCCGCCGTAACGGGCCTGCAGCGCTTTGCGGGCCGCGGCATATTGCCTGTACCGTTCGTACAGCGTCATAAACAAAACGATCGCAAGACCGGCTCCCCCGTACAGCACGATCCATTTGGAAGCGGCCCCGATGCCGAAAAACAAGCCGGACAAACAAAGCGGCAGCAAAGCCGCGCGGAGCGGCCGGTTGTAGAAATCGGTATCGCGGTAGCGAAGCATGAAGTAAAACATCAGCATGATAAAAAATACGCCGTATACGTCGATCGTCGCGATGCGCGTCTGCGTAAAATGCATAAAATCGGTCGCGAACAGCCCGGTCGCAATGGCGGCGTACCCCGTCTTGCGGAACAGCCGCAAAGCGAAAAGGTACATCAGCGGGAGCATGGCGATCCCGAATACCGTCCCGGCAACGCGCCAGCCGAACGTGTTCAGCCCGAACAGCTTGATGCCGATCGCGATAATCAGCTTGCCGAGCGGAGGATGCGTATTTTCGTAAGCGTTGATTCCTTCAATGTATTCGTAGGCGGTCCTCGCATGGTAAATTTCGTCGAAATAAGCGCCGTTCATAAACGTCGGCTTGTTCGTGGCCAGCCGCTGCTCGTCGAACAAAGCTTGGACGCTCCCTCTTTCGCTCACACCCGCTTCGTCCGCATTCACGCCTGCGATCGGCAGCGGCTCGTCGCTGCCCGGGGCGTAAAACGCCATCTCGTGAAGCGCAAATCCTTGCGTAATCACGGTAAACTTCACGTAGCGCGCCTTGATCGCGTCAAGCTGCTGCTTGTTCCATTTGAACACGTTGCCGGATTTATGGTCGATCTCGACCGCTTGACCCCAGCTCCCAAGCGTATCGCCGAATTCCAGCTTGTATTTGCCGCTTCCGACGCCGCCGAATATAAAGGCCGAATCGATCGCTTTCGATTCGCCGAAATCGACATAGAAGCTTTGCCCGCCGGAGGATGGCTTCCAGTCCGTCGTCGGGCCCTGCAGCGAGCCCAAATGAACGAACGCTACGACCGCGTATACGGCCGTGATGACTCCCATCCACAGCCAATCGCGCTTGTTCATGCGCCCGGAGGGCTTCGCCCCGCGTCCGGAAGGCGAGGCGTAAAGAGCCGCGACGAGCTTCTCGTCGGTCAGCCGCTTGTCCCCCTCCGTATACGGCGCTACCTCCAGCGTCCTGCCGCGGACATACACATCGTAGCCCGTAACCAGCATATAAACAAACAAGCCCAGATTGGCGATGGCGCACAGCATCGCGATGCCGTCGGCCGTCGGATGGCTGTCGATATGGCTGAAAGCAAGCACGTAGCTTACGTTGACGAACTGCGTGACGCTGAAGCCGAACAGCAGATGCAGCATCCGGCGGTCCTTCGTCTGAATGTAAGCAAACGCGCATAGCAGCAGCGCGGGGAACATGTAGCGCTCGTGCATTTTGGTCACGAACAGGAACACCGTTGCAATGAGCACGAGAGCAAGAAAGAAGCTGGACGACACGGCGTCCCGGCCGCGCTTCTGGCGAAGGGACAGCCAGGCCGCCAAAGCCGTCGCGAGCACAATGCCGGCATTGCCCCAGTATGTATAAGGAACGGATAGGAAACGTTCCTCGAGGGGCGCCCAGTTGCCTCCGGTCAGCAGGTATAGATTGAAGGCGTTAAGCGTCGCATACGGATACGACGACAATGTGGACGTATACAGGTCAAACAACCCTTGGGCCCCACCGTTGCCCCAGAAAAAAGGCAGCGCCAGCAGAACGAACGCGGCAGCGCCTGCCAGCATGGCGAGAGAAGCCTTTCTCCACTCCCGTTTATGCCAATACGCGAGCAGCAGAACCGGCGTAAAAATCAACGCTTGCGGCTTCACCAATACGGCGGCGGCGAACAATACCGTCCCTTGGACCAAGCCGCCGCGGACAATCGCAAGCAGCGACAATAGGATGATAAGGGCGAATACGGCGTCCACTTGCCCCCAAGCGGCGGAATTGACGATCACGGCCGGGTTCCAAACATAGAGCATCGCGAGGCCAAAAGCGGCCGCTTGGCCGATCCTTGCCGCACCGTACCGGTAAAGAAGCACGCCCGCCGCCAGATCGGCCAGCATGGCCGGAAGCTTCAACAAAACGCGGGCGCCGATCGACGAATCGGCGATGCCGAACCAATCCCGCACGGCTCCGATCGCATACAAGACATAGATATATCCCGGCGGATAATCCGCAAACATGCCCTCCCGATAAAATCCGTTCAAGCCCGATTGATAGGCATGCTGCGCCCAATACATAAACGTCTTCAGATCGTTGACGTAACCCGGGTTATCCGCGCCGATCCATAATCGCAGCGCAAACGATAACGCGATGCCGGCTGTAAAGCCGTACGCGATGCGGTAATCGCTCCGCTCCTTGCCCCCCGGGCCGAGGGATCGGCGTTCAGCGCGAATCGTACGATGAAACAAATAAAGAAACAATAGGCCGTATAAAGCGGAAAAAGCCAGTTCCGGCAGCGCGGATACTTTCTCGGCAAGCTGGTCCGGCTGCTGGGAGGCGGTGGCCGGACTTCCCGCGGCCGTTAGAAACGGAGGAAAACCTGTTGCGGCGCTTGCTGTAAGTGGCATAACGAACAGAATAACCAGGAACAGCGCGAAAGCAGCCGTTCCTAGGCGCAAACCTTGCTTCAACATTGCCGCTTCTTCACTCCAAACATCATAATTTCAAATCAAACGTAAACGGATTCTCCGTTCTTGCAAATAGACAAGCCGGTCCGGCAAGAAAGATAAGACGATGTAAAGCCGCCGTCTTGGCGACTCTTTCTCAACTCTATCGAAAAATAATGGAAGGGTCAATGTCATAGGCGAACGAGCCCGCAAAACGACGAAAGGCCGTCCGGATCGGTTCCGGGCGGCCTTGATGCGCCAATGCCTTCCAAAGGCATTAGCGGCTTGTTCGGCATACAAGTGGCAATTATAAATGACTGTCGCGCATATGCGGGAAGAGCAGAACGTCGCGAATCGACGGGGCGTCGGTGAGCAGCATGACCAGACGGTCGATGCCGATGCCGAGACCGCCGGTAGGCGGCATGCCGTATTCGAGCGCGCGGATGAAATCCTCGTCCATTTCATGCGCTTCGTCGTTGCCTTGCTCCTTCTCCGCGACTTGCGCTTCGAACCGTTCGCGCTGGTCGATCGGGTCGTTCAGCTCGGTGAACGCGTTCGCGTGCTCGCGGCCGACGATAAACAGCTCGAAGCGGTCGGTGAAACGCGGATCCTCGGCGTTTTTCTTCGCGAGCGGCGAGATGGCGACAGGATGGCCCGTGACGAACGTCGGCTGAATAAGCGTATGCTCGACGAAGGTTTCGAAGAACGCATTCACAATATGGCCGAACGTCATATGCGGCTCGACCGGAACGTTATGCGCCTTCGCCAGCGCATGAGCTTCCTCGTCGCTCATCTGCGCCGAGAAGTCGACGCCGGTCGCTTCCTTGACGAGATCGACCATCGATTGACGGCGCCATGGCTTGCCAAGATCGACTTGTTGGCCTTGATACGTAATGTCGGTCGTACCGAGCACGTCCTGGGCGATATGAACGATGACGTTCTCCGTCAGCTCCATGATGTCCTTGTAGTCGGCGTAAGCTTCGTACAGCTCCAGCAGCGTAAACTCCGGATTGTGGCGGGTCGAAATGCCTTCGTTCCGGTAAACGCGGCCGATCTCGTAGACTTTCTCCATGCCGCCGACGATTAGGCGTTTCAAATGGAGCTCGATCGCGATGCGCATATACAGTTCCATATCAAGCGCGTTATGATGCGTCACGAACGGACGTGCCGCTGCGCCGCCCGGAATCGTATGCAGCGTCGGCGTCTCCACTTCCAGGAAACCGCGGGAATCGAGATAGCGGCGCATCGATTGGACAATGCGGGAGCGCGTAATAAAGGTTTCGCGCACTTCCGGGTTGACGATCAGATCGACGTAGCGCTGGCGATAGCGAAGCTCGACGTCTTTCAAACCGTGATACTTGTCCGGCAATGGAAGCAGCGATTTCGTCAGCACTTCGATGTCGGACGCTTTAACCGACAGCTCGCCGGTATTGGTCTTGAATACCGTGCCGCGAACGCCGACGATATCGCCGATATCGAGAATGTTAAACGCGGCGTATTTGCTTTCTTCCACCGAATCTTTACGAACGTAAATTTGGATTTTGCCGCTCAAATCTTGAATATGCGCAAAAGAAGCCTTGCCCATGATCCGCTTCTGCATAATGCGTCCGGCAATGCTTACTTCGACGGCTTTCTCTTCCAGTTCTTCTTTCTCCAAGGACTGATAGGCGTCCCATATTTCCTTCGCTTGATGGGTACGGACGAATTTGCCGCCGAACGGATCGACGCCAAGCCCGCGCAAATCGTCAAGCTTGCTCCGGCGAATCTGCAGAAGCTCGCTCAGCTCCTGCTCCTGTCCTTGCCCTTGTTCTTGCTCTTGGTTCTGATGTTCCACTTTATCCATCTCCTCGTACCTTCCTCACGATAAGCCGGGACGCGCTTTTACTCGAGCAGAAACGTTTTAAAGTCCTTGTCAAAGGACGAACCGTTTCGGCGAGCCATATAAGGCGATGCAAAAAGAAAATTTACAGATCCTTATATTTTCAA
Source organism: Paenibacillus thailandensis (assembly GCF_042685365.1). Taxonomy (NCBI): domain Bacteria; kingdom Bacillati; phylum Bacillota; class Bacilli; order Caryophanales; family Paenibacillaceae; genus Paenibacillus; species Paenibacillus thailandensis. Next base: position 6,935 of record NZ_JBHUMY010000030.1, read on the forward strand.
GAAAGTGTAAGCCTCGGCCCAATAACCGAAACTTACACTTTTCTTGCGCGGCATATATGCACTTCTAGACGGCTATGGAATGTGCGTGAAGCACGGTACCTTATTTTTTGATATCGACGATTTTATATTGAATAATGCCGGCCGGGACGCTCACTTCGACTACAGTGCCCTTCTTTTTGCCCAAAATGGCCTTGCCGACAGGGCTTTCGTTGGAAATTTTGTTCTGCAGCGGATCGGATTCGGCGGTTCCTACAATCGTATATTCCATTGTATCACCAAACTCCAAATCTTCAACCGTTACAATGGATCCGATGCTGACCGTATCGATGTCAATCTCGTCGTTGTTAATGATGCGGGCATTGCGAAGCATCTTCTCGAGCGTAATAATGCGGCCTTCAATGAAGGCTTGCTCGTTCTTCGCGTCCTCATATTCCGAATTCTCGCTAATATCGCCGTAACCGATCGCGACTTTAATCCGCTCGGCTACTTCACGGCGTTTGACCGATTTCAGATTTTCCAATTCCTCTTCCAGTTTCTTTAAACCGTCTTGAGTCAGAATAATTTCCTTATCGCTCATGATCCGATTCTCCTGTCATTTGACGTTTTTTTATCGTGCCGAGCAGAAACGGCTTCGTCGCCGTTCTTTAGCGGCAATAATCCGTTTCGCGTAGAAATATAAGCGAAGCATAGGGGATCGCCTACACTTTCTTATATTGTTATGAAGAACATTCATGTTATATAATACGCGCTGCTCATGTACGGTCCTGCTTTGCAGGAATGCCTGCATGAACCGGGCAGGCTCTGATGTATATTGCAAGATTATATTGAAATCCGGATGCAATGTCAATCAAAGCCAAATATTCCTGAAACCGCTTAACAACGGTGCGATGAAAAAACTTTTGCCGAGGCTTTTGGAGAATAAGCGACCGCTTTCAAAAGTCCGGACGACCATCCGAAATCGATAAGTACGAGAACGAATTAGCCAAAATTAGACGTTCGAAAAGGATAAGGAAGCGCGCAGAGTCGACTGCGCGCTCTTCCGGCAGCGGCGATATGTCGCCGATTAATGAACCGTTTCCTGCTTCTGGGCCGCTTTCTCGTCAAGCGAGCTTATATATTGCTCCAGAATCGCAACCAGTTTATCCCGGCTCGTTTCCTCCATGATAACGTCCTTCACGCGCGCCGCGCCCGGCAAGCCCTTCAAATACCAGGCCAGATGCTTGCGCATCTCGCGGACGGCAACCGCTTCGCCCTTCAGCTTGGCCAGACGGTCCATGTGAAGAATGGCAACCTCCATCTTCTCCTGAGGCGTCGGATCGGGCAGCAGCTCGCCCGTCGTCAAATATTGGATCGTACGGTAGAGCATCCATGGGTTTCCGAGAGCTCCTCGGCCGATCATAACCCCGTCGCAGCCGGTATGTTCCAGCATACGCTTCGCGTCTTCCGGCGAAAAGACGTCGCCGTTGCCGATAACGGGGATCGAGACCGCTTGCTTAACGTCTCTTATAATGTCCCAATTCGCCTTGCCCGTATATTGCTGCTCGCGGGTACGGCCGTGCACGCTGACCGCTTTGCCTCCGGCGCGCTCGACGGCGCTTGCGTTTTCCACCGCATAAATATGCTCGTCGTCCCAGCCGATACGCATTTTGACCGTAACCGGCTTGTCGACCGCGTCCACCACCGCGGACACCATCTCGTAAATTTTATTCGGATCGAGCAACCAGCGTGCGCCGGCGTCGCATTTCGTTACTTTAGGCACCGGACAGCCCATGTTAATATCGATAATATCGGCGTTCGTCTGTTTGTCCACGATTTTCGCAGCCTCGACCAGGGACTCCCGGTCTCCTCCGAAAATTTGCAGGCTAAGCGGCTTCTCCCGTTCGTCGACGTACAGCATTTCGATCGTACGCTTATTGCCGTGCAGAATCGCCTTGTCGCTGACCATCTCCGCGCATACAAGGCCGGTTCCGAACTCCTTCGCAATCAAACGGAATGCCGGGTTGCATACGCCGGCCATCGGCGCAAGCACAACGTTGTTTTTCATCTCGATGTCTCCGATTTTCAGCATCGCAGTACCCCTCCTCCTTTATATTCACTCGTTCCGGATCCGGCTTTGGGTACCGGTCCTTTATCCTCATGATTCAGCATTAATTTGCGCGTATACAAAGCGGCTATTCAGCTTGCTCCGCCGTCAGTTCCTCGTAGCTGATGCCGAGAACGGCCGATATATGGGCCAGCAGCTTCTTGTCGGGCTTGCGGGTTCCCCGCTCCAGAGATCCGAGAACCGCGACCGACACGCCAAGCTGCTTGGCCAGCTCCTGTTGCGTATATCCCTTCAGCTTTCGGAATGCGCGGACGCGCTGCGCCAGTTGATCGTACTCCATAACGTGATGCCTTCCTTTCCGTCTTGAAGCGCCGCCGACGATGCCTGAGCGACACGCGTCGCCAGCGGATGCGCAGGGTCAATCACATCATGAAGCGGCACGAGCACAAACGGCCTTTCCATCATGCGCGGATGCGGCAGCTGCAGCTCTTCCGACTCCATCGTTACGTCTTCGTAAAGGAGAAGATCCAGATCCATCGTTCTTGGTCCCCAGCGAATATGCCGCACGCGTCCAAGCCGCTTCTCCGTCTCCAGAAGCTCTCTCAACAGCTCTATAGGAGACAGCTGTGCCTGAACCGCAATGACCATATTGAGAAAAGACGGCTGATCGGTATATCCGACCGGCTCCGTCTCGTAAATTGCGGATACCCGGCGAACGCGGATGCCCGGACGGCAATCGAGACTCTCGATCGCTTCCCGCAGCAGCGCCTCGCGGTCGCCTATATTCGAGCCGAGCGCAACGTACGCCCAGTGCGCTTCCGGCATTGTGACCTTCTCATTCGGGAGCGGCGTCGCCATCTTGATCCCGCCTTCTGCGCAACTCGATCGTCACGCCGTCGAAATGAACGTCAAACGGCGGGTTCGGCTTCGTAACGCGAACTGTAACTTCATTTACCATAGTATAAGCCCCTAATACCTTCGTTGCAATATCGCCGGCAAGCGCCTCGATCAATTTAAAGGGCGCCCCTTCCACGATCGTTTTGACCAATCCGTGCAATTCCGCATAGTTAACCGTATATTCAAGCTCGTCGGTCGCGCTCGCTCCGGAAAGATCAAGCAGCAGTTCCAGATCGACGCGAAAACGCTGCCCCAGCCTGTTCTCTTCGGGAAACACGCCGTGATAGCCATAAAACTGCATGCCGGTCAATATCATCTTATCCATTGGACGCGCCTCCCCCTTTGCGATAAACGATGGCGTCGGCCATCACGGCCGTCCGTTTCATCGCTTTTACGTCGTGCACCCGGATCATATGGCAGCCTTGGGCGATGCCAAGGGTAACCGTCGCGGCCGTCCCTTCCACGAGATCGTCCACCGGCAGGTCAAGCGTCTGGCGGATGAACCGTTTGCGCGAGGTGGCGAGCAGCACCGGGTAGCCAAGCGACGTTATCTCCGACAAACGGCCCATCAGTTCGAGATTGTCGTCCGCGGATTTGGCGAAGCCCGGACCGGGATCAAGCCACATATACCGCGTGGATACGCCCGCCGCGCGCGCAATCGCCACGCTTTCCTCCAAATCTTCGATAATATCGGCGATCAAGTCGCCGTAATTCATATCGTGCCGATTGTGGCATAAGATGACCGGGCAATTGTATTGGGCCGCGACCGAGGCCATTTCCGGATCGGCTTTCAGCCCCCATACGTCGTTAATAATATGGGCTCCGGCTTCCAGCGCTTGGCGCGCCGTTTCGGCCTTGTACGTATCGATGGAGAGCGGCATCGCCGGGAGCGCTTCCCGAACCGCCCGTATGACCGGAATGACGCGCCGAAGCTCTTCCTCAAGCGCAACCTTCTCGCTTCCCGGACGCGTCGACTCTCCGCCGATATCGATCAGGTCCGCACCTTCCTCCGCCATTCGTATCGCATGGGCTACCGCCGCCTCGACATTGTCGTAGCGGCCCCCGTCGGAGAAGGAATCCGGCGTTGCGTTGAGTATGCCCATAACAAGCGTCCTTTTGCCGAACTCCAGCTTTGCGCCGCCACCAAAATCGTAAATGCGGCTTATGTTGCTTCCGTTAATCAATGTTCCCATGACGCAAATTCCTTTCCGAGCGAAATCCCAGACTCTTCAATTCAAGGACTCCCAACCCTTTAGACTCCCCCTTACGCTTGTAAAACGAGCCGATCGCCATCCAGCCCCGTACAACCAAGCCCAAGGCATAATACTGCCATAAGGACGAGAAACCTTAATTATCTATTATGATGCTGCAACGGTCAGTCGCCCGAAGCTTGCCGCGCATCCTGCCGGTATAGCGCCAGCAGCCGAAGCGCGACCGGCCCCGCTTCACCCGAGCCGACCTTGCGGGACATGCCTTCGGCATCGACCAGCGTCGTAATCGGCATCAGCTCTTGAACCGAGCCGGTCGTCCATATTTCGGACGCCGCAAGCAGGTCGCTCCACCGGTATAAGCCTTCCTCCGTCCGGCAGCCGGCCGACTCGGCCAGCTCCAGGACGCGATGCCGGGTAATGCCCGGCAATATGCCCGTTTCGACGGCAGGCGTGCAGACGACGCCGTCCCGTACAAAAAACAAATTGCTTACGATTCCTTCCGCAAGCATCCCTTCGCGCGTCAGCATCAGCCCTTCCGTACCGGCCGCGGCTCCGCTGGCCGCAAGCTCGCGCCTCGCGATTATATTGTTCATATAATGGAGGGATTTCAACCGGCGCACGCCTTCCGGCGTATTGCGGGCCGTTCGAAGCAGGCGCAACGTCCTGCCCGCCAAATACTCGCGCTCATCCGGCACTTGCAAGGGCTTCACGAGCACGATCGCATTCGGCTGCCCGTAATCGTCCGCCGGCAAGCCAAGCCCGGCTTCTCCCGCCGAAACCGTCAGCCGAACGTAAGCGTCCGCAAGCCCGTTCCCGGCCATCACTTCCGCGATCCACGACCTTACCTCTTCTTCCTCCATGTCGAAGCGGATGCCGAGCTCCCGGCAGCCTTCCTTCAGCCGCTCCAGATGCCGGTCGAGCATATACGGCCTGCCTCCGTAAGTGCGGAAAGTCTCGAACAACCCCATACCGTACAAAAAGCCGTGATCGTAAACCGAGATCACAGCTTTGTCGGCATCGACGACGGTGCCGTTGTACCCAGCTTTCATTGCACGGCTCCCGGGCGCCGATTCAAAAAGTTGCGCAACATCTTATGTCCGTGCTCCGTAATGATGGACTCCGGATGGAATTGAACGCCTTCGATCGGATATTCCTTATGCCGAATAGCCATAATTTCGCCCTCGGCCGTTTCCGCCGTAATCTCAAGACAGTCCGGCAGCGTCTCGCGCCGAACGATCAAGGAATGGTAACGGGTTGCCGTAAACGGAGAAGGCAGCCCTTCGAACACCGAGGTGCCGTTATGGAAAATTTCCGACGTTTTGCCGTGCATCAGCTTCTCGGCCCGCACGACTTCGCCGCCGAAAGCTTGGCCGATCGATTGATGGCCGAGGCATACGCCGAATATCGGAATTTCGCCTTTGAAGCGGTCGATGACGGCCAGGCTGATGCCGGCCTCGTTCGGCGAACAAGGACCGGGCGATATGAGAATATGATCCGGCTTCAAAGCGGCAATGCCGTCCAGATCGATCTCGTCGTTCCGCTTCACGACGATTTCTTCTCCCAGCTCGCCCAAATATTGCACCAAATTGTACGTAAACGAATCGTAATTATCAATGACAAGAATCATCGTCTTCGTTCGCCTCCTCTAATCTCGTCTCCCGCGCCGCTCTGCGGCCTTGCAAGTCTAATCTCTTCTCTTCGACTCATGCATTTCGCTGTATTGAATGGCCTTCCATAACGCCTTGGCCTTATTCATGCATTCGTAATATTCCCGCTCGGGATTCGAATCGATGACGATCCCGGCGCCGGTCTGAACATGAACGGTCCCTTGGACGACCGCCATCGTTCTTATGATAATATTAAATTCCATATCGCCGTTATAGTCAATCCAACCCATGGAGCCCGTATACGGGCCGCGGCGGACCGGCTCCAGCTCCTCGATAATCTCCATCGTGCGAACCTTGGGCGCGCCCGTAATCGTTCCGCCCGGGAATACGGCCGCAATCACGTCGTAGACGTCTTTGCCTTCCGCAAGCCGCCCTTCCACCTGCGAGACGAGATGCATCACATGGGAATAACGTTCGACCACCATCAGCTCTTCCACCTTTACGGTGCCGTATGCCGAAATGCGTCCCAGGTCGTTGCGCTCCAGATCCACGAGCATAATATGCTCGGCCCGCTCCTTCTCGCTTGTGCGCAGCTCCTCTTCCATCAGCGTATCTTCCTCTTCCGTCCGCCCCCGCCTTCTCGTGCCTGCGATCGGCCGGGTAGCCAGCGCGTCGCCGCGCTTCCAGGCCAGCAGCTCCGGAGAAGCCGAGACAAGCTGAAAATCCGGGAAACGCATATATCCCATATACGGAGACGGGTTCGCGAGCCGCAGCCATTCGTACAGCTCTTCGGGCGACGCGTTCAGCTCGCGGCTTTGCCGCAGGGATAGATTCGCCTGAAAAATATCGCCTTGCGCAATATATTGCTGAATGCGGACGACCGCTTCCTCGAATTGCTCCTTCGGAAACGGCGAGCCGACGCCGGGCAGCGGCAGCCGGATATCCGGCGAAACGGCCTCCATCGTCCGCCGCCTTGCTTCCCGCTCCGACGAAGCCCGGACAAGCGCCTCTCCGCCGAATAACCGGTTCCAGAACGCCGCCATTGCTTGCGAGCGATCCTTCGCCGCTTCATAAACAAGCCGGAGCTCCTCCAGACCCGCATCCGGAGCGACAGCCGAATGAACGGCGCAATACAACACGCCGGCTTCATGATCGACGATCCACAGCTCGTCCACGCGAACAAATACGTAGTCCGGAAGCGCTAGATCGTCCGCGGCAGCCGCCGGCAGACGCTCGATGCTGCGGGCTACGTCATAGCTCCAATAGCCCGCGCAGCCGCCGCACCATTTCGGCCCCTCGGACAAACCCGGGGCCCGATGGGGCGCCATCCAACGGCGCATAATTTCAAGCGGCGCACCCTCCCACTTGCGATACCCGGATTCGCCGTCCCGTTCGCCGGGGGCGCTGCCGCTAACCCGGTCATCCGGTCCAAGCCGGAACGATTCGGCGGCGGAGCCTTTGCCCCGGATCACTTCGGACGGCCGAAGGCCCAAATACGTATAGCGGCCGTCCTTGCCGCTTTCCAGAACAAAAGCATAAGGAGAAGCTTCCCGCCATGCCGCTTCCCAGCTCGGAACCGCCAAAGGCTCTTTTAATGCCAGGGACATCCGGGCCAGCATCGGCAAAACCGTATATCGTCCTTCCTCGCGCCACCGTATCCATTGTTCCCATTCGGTAAACCTCATGACCGTACCCCCAGTATGAAAAAACCTCTACCCACGGTCTTCCGAAGACGAAGGACCGCGTCTAGAGGCAGGTTTTTGATACGATCGGAAAGATCATCCCTACGCTGACGGTATATAGAAGGAAACTTCCCGATGCAGCAACAATAGTCTTTCAGCCCGCCTGAAAGCGGGCCGAAAGACTATTGCAATCTCGTTCAAATTAGTTCTCGAAGTTGAACAGCGGCGTGCTGAGATAACGTTCGCCGTTGCTTGGCACGACAGCGATAACGCGCTTGCCTTTGCCGAGCTCTTTCGCCACTTGCAGCGCGGCGAAGATCGCGGCGCCGGACGAAATGCCGCACAGAATGCCTTCTTCTCTTGCGGCGCGGCGCGCATATTCGAACGCGTCTTCATTCTCGACCGTCACGATCTGGTCGTAGATATCGCGGTTCAAAATTTCGGGAACGAAGTTTGCGCCGATGCCTTGAATTTTGTGCGGGCCCGGCTTGCCGCCCGACAGAAGCGGAGAAGCGGCCGGTTCGACCGCCACGATGCGGATACCCGGGAAGTTTTGCTTCAGAATTTCGCCTGCGCCGGAGATCGTTCCGCCGGTTCCGATGCCGGCTACGAACGCATCCAGCTTGCCGTCCAGCGAGTTAATCGCTTCTACGATTTCCGGACCCGTCGTTTCGCGGTGAATCTTAACGTTGGCCGGGTTCTTGAACTGCTGCGGAATGAAGTAGCCCGGATTTTCGGCAACGATTTCTTCCGCTTTGCGGACCGCTCCGTTCATGCCTTCCGATCCCGGCGTCAGAACAAGCTCTGCGCCGTAAGCGCGAAGCAGGTTGCGGCGCTCGATGCTCATCGATTCCGGCATGACGATAATCGCCTTGTAACCTTTCGCCGCAGCCACAAGCGCGAGGCCGATACCCGTGTTGCCGCTGGTCGGCTCGACGATCGTGTCGCCGGGCTTGATTACGCCGGCTTTCTCCGCCTCTTCGATCATGCTGATCGCAATACGGTCTTTTACGCTTGCACCCGGGTTCTGGTACTCGAGCTTCACGTAAATTTCGGCGCTGTCTTCGGGAACGATGCGATTCAAACGAACGAGAGGCGTATCTCCGATAAGTTCTGTAACGCTTTGTACGATTTTGGCCATGTGAATAAATCCTCCTTTATTCCGACTAATTCCGTTGGTTTTATGCTACTTCCTATAGTAACAATCTGGCATAGCCATTGTCAATAGCAATCTATTTGAGGGCCGGAAATAACCATAATTTATGGAATAATGACCGCGCCGTACTTCTTAAGCAGTTCTTCCTCCACGCCGTGCAGCGACTCCGCCTTCGCGAGCGCCAGCTGCTTCACCGCTTTCTCGCGGATTTCCTCGTCGGACAACCCTTCCGTCAGCTGGCGTTCGACGAGCTGAATGACGGCGAAGCCGGCATCCACCTCAAAGGGTCCCGCGATCTCTCCCGTTTGCATCCGAGAAGCCGTATCCATAATTTCTTTGCTGTAAAAAGGATCGTTGGCGTCGATAAAGCCCAAATCGCCGCCGTCGCCGGCGGTGAAAGCGTCGATGGACGCTTCCGCCGCCAATTGCTCGAAGTCTTCCCCCGCCGCAAGCCGGTCTACGATATCGTCCGCTTCCCGCTCCGTTGCGGTGACGATCCAGCGGAGATGAAGCTGCAGCCGGTCTCCGAAGCTGTCCCGGTTTTTCGAGACATATTCGCTTATCTCCTGCTCGGAGACGGTCACGTCTCTTGTCGCGATTTTTTCCAGAAGAAGACGGTACTTCATATCCTCCAGCACTTCATCCCGCGTCATCCCCAGCTGCTCTTGCATGACCCGAAAATAATCCTCTTCGCTCGCATAGCCGCTCGTCACCGCCGCAAGCTCCGCCGTCTGCTCCTCATCGGTCACCTGCAGCCCTAAATTCCTCGCCTCCAGGTCTATCGCCTTGCGGACCATCATCGTCCGGAGCACTTCGTCTCCGTACTTCTCGTCCAAAGCCCGCCTGAACTCCGCTTCCGTTATCGGCTCGCCGCCTACCGTGGCCACCGCCTTGTCCAGACCTTCGTCCGGCGATTCCGTATCGGAACCTTCCGCGGAACGGCCGCCGACGGGCCACAGCTTTACCGCGACGACAACGGCAAGCGCGATCATGCATACGGCCTGAAGGATCACGACCGCCTTCAGCACCCCGTTATTCCTCATCTGTCACGCTTGCTCCCCGGATCCCGGCGACGCTTGCTCAAGCAACCTTGTTAACCGGTCTTTATCGAATGTATATTTCTCGTTGCAAAAATGGCATACCACTTCCGCTTCGCCGTCCTCTTCGATCAGCTGCGTCAATTCGGCTTCGCCCAAGCTGACAAGCGTCTGTTCGACTTTGTCGTACGAGCATTGGCATTGGAACCGGATGTCCGTCTCGCTATGAATGTGGATATCGTCGCCTACGACCAGGCGCAGCATCGCTTCCGGCGTCTCGCCTTGGTCGAGCAGCTTCGTGACGTGCGGGACGGCCGCAATCGCATGCTCAAGCTTCGTAATTTCCTCGTCCGTCAATCCCGGGAGCACTTGTACGACAAAGCCGCCCGCTTGCAGCACCGAGCCGTCGGTATCGACCAGTACCCCGAGGCTGACCGCCGACGGCGTCTGCTCGGACAACGCAAAATAATACGTAAAGTCTTCCGCAAGCTCTCCCGAAATAAGAGGAACGCTGCCGCGGTACGGCTCTCTCAGACCCAAATCTTTCGTTACGTACAGGTACCCGGTCCGTCCTACCGCGCCGGCCACATCAAGCTTTCCTTCTGCGTTGCTGGGAAGATGAACCTCCGGATGATCGACATAGCCGCGCACCTCGCCGTCCGCATTGGCGTCCACGACAATCTGGCCGATCGGGCCGTCGCCCTTTACCTGAATCGTCAGCTTCTCCTTGCCCTTCAGCATCGCTCCCATCATCGCGCCGGCCGTCGCCGTGCGCCCAAGCGCCGCCGTAGCCGTCGGCATCGTCTCGTGCCGGCGCTGCATTTCATTCACCAGATTCGTCGAACGCACCGCGAACACGCGGATTTTGCCGCCCCATGCCGTTCCCCGCACGAGTACGTCTTTCAGCTCCTCCATCACTATGCCTCCTGATTTCTTTCATATATTAAACGCAAGCCTTCCAGCGTCAGCAAGGAGTCCACCAGCTCGATCGTTTCCGATTCCGATGCAATCAGCTCGGCGAGCCCGCCCGTCGCGATAACCCGGGGTTTGACGTTAAATTCGCTGCGGATTTTGCGCACGATGCCGTCGACTTGACCGGCGTAGCCGTAGATGATGCCCGCCTGCATCGACGTGACCGGATTGCGCCCGATGACGCTGCGCGGCTTCACCAGTTCGATCCGCGGCAGCTTCGCCGCCCGCTGGTACAGCGCTTCGGTCGAGATGCCGATCCCCGGCACGATCGCGCCGCCCAAATAATCGCCCGCCGCATCGATATAATCGAACGTCGTAGCCGTGCCGAAATCGACGATAATAAGCGGGGCGCCGTATTTGGCGATGCCCGCCACGGAATTGACGATGCGGTCGGCTCCGACTTCGCGCGGATTTTCGTAACGGATATTGAGCCCCGTCTTGATTCCCGGACCTACGACCAAAGGCGTTTTGCGCAAATATTTGGCGCACAGGCTCTCCAGCGTCCGCATTAGCGGCGGCACAACGGAAGAAATAATGACGCCGTCCATTTGGTCGAGGCTCATTCCGGCGTACTGAAACAAATTATGGATCTGGATGCCGTATTCGTCGACCGTGGCCGAACGGTTCGTGCTCAGGCGCCAATGATGCAGCAGCTCGCGGCCTTTGTAAATTCCCAGCACAATATTGGTATTCCCAACATCAATGACCAAAATCACTGCGCAGCTCCTCCTTTTGGCGCATTCAGATCAAGACTGATATCGAGCGCGTCGAACGAATACGTCAGCTGTCCGACCGATATGACGTCGACGCCCGTTTCGGCGATGGCATGAATCGTATCCAGGCGCACGCCTCCGGATGCTTCGACGATCACGTGCGGGGCGGCCTTTTTGATCCGGCTGACCGCCTCCCGCATCAGAGCCGCCGGCATGTTGTCGAGCATAATGATGTCGGCTCCGCATTGAATCGCTTCTTCCACCTGCTCGAGCGACTCCGTCTCGACTTCTATCTTCATCGTATGCGGAATCGCTTTGCGGGAAGCTTCCACGGCCGCCCGGATGCCGCCGGCTCCTTTAATATGATTATCTTTGATCATAACGGCGTCATATAAACCAAAGCGGTGATTGGAGCCGCCGCCGATGCGAACCGCGTACTTCTCGAGCAGGCGATGGCCGGGCGTCGTTTTGCGCGTATCGACGAGTCTCGTCGGCAAGCCTTGAAGAGCTTCCACGAACAAGCTTGTCTTCGTCGCGATACCCGACATCCGCTGCAGCAAATTCAGCGCAAGCCTCTCGCCGGTCAGCAAGCTGTGCGTGCTGCCTTCAACGACGGCAAGGACGGTGCCTTTCTCCACGCGGTCGCCGTCCTTCACTTTCGCTTCGAACACAAGAGAGCTGTCCACGACCTCGAACACGAGCTTCGCGACCGGCATGCCCGCCACAATGCCGTTCTCCTTCACATGAATGACAGCCCGCGAGATCGATCCGGCCGGAATGGTCGTTGCGGTCGTAATGTCCCCGCTTCCGATATCCTCCGCCAGCCAGGCGCGGATCTGATTCTTAAGGGCATCGTCATAAGCCCCGCTTATCGCATATTCAAACATTGTGCACACGCTCCTTCATCCCGTTCGCCGTCCGCCGGTTCAACACCGAATGCTTCTGCCATACCGCGTCGTTCGTTTCCGGGAAATCTTCGCGGTAATGAGCGCCGCGGCTTTCCTCCCGCTGCAGAGCCGATTCGATCATAAGCAGCGCGCACGTCAGCAGGTTTGCGAATTCGTATTCCTCCCGCTTCGTCAGAACCGATTGGAAGATCGGCAGCTGGCGGGCCAGCTCCTCCTGTCCCTTTCGCAGCCCGTCCGCGTTCCGGCGCAAGCCGACGTAGCGCACCATAATTTTTTGCAGCTTCAGCCGCTTCTCGACGACCGCCTGCATCGGAACGCTGGTCCGCCCATGCTCGTTCACGACAACGGGCATCGCGGTAAGCGGCTCCAATCCTTTAATGTGATCTACGATTCTTTTGCCGAAGACAACCGCCTCGGACAACGAATTGCTCGCGAGCCGGTTGGCGCCGTGAACGCCGGTCGACGACACTTCTCCGCAGGCGTACAGCCGTTTGATTGTCGTTTCGCCGTTCAGGTTCGTCTGCACTCCGCCCATCATATAGTGCGCAGCAGGCGCAACCGGAATCCAATCGCTGGTCAGATCGAGGCCGTAATTCAAACAAAATTCATAAATATTCGGAAAACGGTGCTTTACCATCTCCGGTGCTTCGTGCGTAATATCCAAATAGACGAAAGTCGACTTCGTCTCTTCCATCTCGCTAATGATCGCTCGGGCCACGACGTCGCGCGGCGCAAGCTCGAGCTGCTCGTGGTAGCGCTCCATAAAGCGCTCGCCGCGGATGTTGCGGAGTACCGCCCCTTCGCCCCGCACCGCTTCGGATATGAGGAAACGCGGCGCGCCCGGGTAGCACAGCGAGGTCGGGTGGAATTGATTGAATTCCATGTCGCGGATGTCCGCGCCGGCCCGGTATGCCATCGCGATGCCGTCGCCGGTGGCCACGTCGGGATTGGTCGTGTAGCGGTACAGCTGCCCCGTTCCGCCCGAGCATAGGATCGTCGCCTTGCCGCGCACATATACTCTCTGCCCGTCCGGTTTTTGCACGATCGCCCCGCAGCACTCGTCTTCGTTCGTTGCCAGATCGATGACGAAATGATCGTCCCAAATTTCGATATTCGGATTCGAGACGGCCTTCTCCGACAACGCCCGAACGATCTCGAAGCCGGTCGCGTCGCCGTTGGCGTGCAGTATGCGGCGCTGGCTGTGGGCGCCTTCCTTCGTCAGCGCATATTCGCCGTTTTCGGTATCGAAATGCGTGCCCATTTCAATCAAATTTTGCACCCCTTCGGGCCCTTCGTGAACGAGCACGTCAACCGCTTCCCGATCGCATAACCCCGCTCCGGCAAACAACGTATCCTGCAGATGGTATTCCGGCGAGTCGTCCTCCGACAGAACGGCCGCAATGCCGCCTTGCGCATACCGGGTGTTGCTGTCCATGATCGATTTTTTCGTAATCATAAGAACCGATTGGCTTTCGCTGGCCTTAATAGCGGTAAAAAGACCGGCAATGCCGGCCCCGATGACAATTACATCTCTTTCGACGACCGGCAATTCCGCCAGGTCGATATCGACTAAATATCTTGGAATCATGCGTCTCGCGCCTCCAATGGATAGGAGTAGCGCATACTACTTCACAAGCAGCATGCGCTCCAGAGATAGACGGGCTTTATTCGCCACCTCGTCAGGCACGTAAATTTGCGGCTGCATCGTTTCAAGCGCCTTGACGAGCTTCTTCAAGTTGTTCACTTTCATGTTCGGGCATACCAAATATTTGGATGCGAAGTGGAACGTCTTATCCGGGCTGTCGAGACGCAGCTGATAACCCGTGCCGTCCTCCGTTCCCACGATAAACTCTTTATTGGAGGACTCTTTGCAATATTTAATGATCGCGGTGGTGCTGCCGACAAAATCGCCAAGCGCGACGACTTCCGGGCGGCATTCCGGATGGACGACGAATTCGGCGTTCGGGTATTTGGCCTTCATCTCTTCGACGTCTTTGACCGTCAGCATATCGTGCGTATTGCAGTAGCCTTCCCAGATGATCATCTTTTTGTCGGTTTTCTGCTGCACGTAATGGCCGAGGTTTTTGTCCGGAACCCAAATGATTTCGTCGCTTTCCACCGAGTTGACCACCTTCACGGCATTGGCCGAGGTGCAGCAAATATCGGTTTCCGCTTTAATCTCGGCGGAAGAGTTAATATAGGTAACAACCGTAGCGTTCGGATGCTGCGCCTTCAGTTTACGGAGTCCGTCTACGTTGACCATATCGGCCATCGGGCAGCCGGCGCGCTCGTCGGGAATAATGACCGTCTTGTTCGGGGCCAAAATTTTCGCGCTTTCTCCCATGAAGTGGACGCCGCAAAATACGATCACGTCGGCATCGGTTTGAGCCGCCTTCTGGGCCAGCAGGAACGAGTCCCCGCGGAAGTCCGCGACCTCTTGAATTTCGTCCCGTTGATAATAATGCGCTAAAATGATGGCGTTGCGTTCTTTCTTCAACTGCATTAGCCTCTCACGCAGCTCGCGGTTCTGTTCCGCCTTGCGTTCCAGTGCCAGTGCTTCCACTTCGATCCTCTCCTCTGTAAAAGGGATGAGCCGAAAGCCCATTCCGAATATGGCATCGCAGACTTTGTGAATTCGTGCACTTACTTGAAAAGTCCAATAGCCGACAAGAACTAAATATGATGATTCAAATTTACTCCAGGCCGACGAAAGTGTCAATGAAATCTACATCATTTTGTCACTTTTTCGACATAAAAAGAACCCCATCCTTGCCAGGGGATTCCAACCCCTTAAATCAAGGGCTCGCACCCCCTAAATCAACCCTAAATCAAGGACTCCCAACCCCCTAAATCCCCCTTGTCGTAAGAGGGACCCCAAGGGGCGCAGCCCCTGAAGGGCACCCCGAAAGAAATAACGATCCCCGCTCCTGAGACGCATTAAACCAACCACCCGCTTCAAGCGCTTGCGTCTCTGCCGGACATGCCGGACGTTTGCGCGGCGATTGAAGGCACCGGATTACTCCTTACTTCCCTATAGCGGTTATCCCTTTTGCTCAGAAGTCCTGTCTTCGTCTTTGCCTTCCTCTTATCTCCCAACCTGAACCTTGCCGCCTGCTCTTCTGAGCCTCGGGGTTACTGCCGATAAGGACCAAAAACCCCCGAAACCGCATGAAGATCATCGCTAACTGCGTGGTCAGACAAAGGCCTTCTAGAAAGGCGCCCGGTTCAAGTTAAACCGAGTCATTCCCAATAAAAAAGTCTCTCCCGTTTGTCCGAGAGAGACTTGTAACGCAACCCGCGTTCGCGGAAAGCTTACCGCTTAGCCGGGTCGTAAGGCTCGCCGAGCGCCGCCGGAGCATGGGAGCGCTTCGTGGCAATAGCCAGCACCGCAAGCGTAAGAACGTACGGCAGCATATAGAACACTTCGGAAGGAATTTCGCGAGCCCATTCGAATAGCTGCATCCAGACCCGAAGCGCCTGGGCGAATCCGAAAAAGATCGCGGCGCCCGCTACGCCAAGCGGATTCCAGCGTCCGAATATGACGGCCGCGATCGCGATAAAGCCTTGGCCCGATACGGTGTTGTGCGCAAAGCTGCTTGTCGTCGTCAACGTAAGCGTCGCGCCGCCAAGACCGGCCAGAGCTCCGCTAATCAGCACGCCGATATAACGGTATTTCGTAACGCTGATGCCGACCGTATCCGCCGAGCTCGGGTGCTCGCCGACCGAACGAAGGCGAAGGCCAAAAGGCGTGCGGAACAGCAAGTAATAGCCGACCGCGCAAAGGACGATGGCGATGTACGTTGTCGGATAGGCGATAAACAGCGCTTCGCCGAGAAACGGAATATCCGACAGCCACGGAATGACCCATTTGTGGAATGGTTCCGACAACGTCGGCGTCTGTCCGGAGCCTTCGAACATCGACTTCGTCAAATAAATGGTAAGACCCGCCGCCAATATGTTAATAACAACCCCAACGATCGTTTGGTCGGCTTTAAAGGTGATCGTCGCCACCCCATGAAGCAACGAAAACAAGATGCCGAACAGCATCGCCGCGATTAACCCGATCCATGGCGAGCCTTCGCCGAAGCCGCCTTTGATCGCCGCATCGGTCACGACGGCCGCCGAGAACGCGCCGGTTACCATCAGGCCTTCAAGCCCGATATTGATCACGCCCGAGCGCTCCGAGAACACTCCGCCTAGAGCCGTAAAAATCAGCGCGGTCGAAAAGACGAGCGTCGTATTGACAAGCTGTCCCAAAATTTCAGCGATATACAAACTAGACCGCCTCCTTCTTGTCCGGTTTGCCGCTTTTCTCTTTCGAGCCAAGCTTCATAATCGGCTTCAAGAAAAATCTTACAATGCCATGAGCGGCTACGAAGAAAATGATGGATCCGATCACGATCCGCGAAATTTCGTTCGGCACCCCCGCGCCGAAACTCATGCCGGTTGCGCCGTAGCTTAAGCCGCCGAACAGAATCGCTCCCAGCAGCACGCCGATCGGCGTATTGCCGCCAAGAAGGGCGACCGCGATACCGTCGAACCCGTATCCCGGCGAAGCCGTCAGCACAGCCTGGTAGCCGAAAACGCCCAGCACTTCAAAAGCGCCGCCGAGTCCGGCGAAGACGCCGCTTATAAACATCGATTTGACAATCGTCCGATTGACGTTCATCCCCGCGTATAATGCGGCATCTTTGTTGAAACCGACCGCCCGGAGCTCGTAACCGAGCTTCGTCCGCCATAAGAGCACGTAGAAAACGACAACCCCGACAAGCGCCACTACGGCGCCCCAGTGAACGCGGGCGTTATCCATAAGGCTCGCCAGCCCGTCCATATGAACAAGCGCCGATTCTTTAACCGGCTCAGACTTTTGTTGTCCTTCCGCGAGCAGGAACCGGTTAATGATCAAGTTCGACAAGTAGAGCCCGATCCAATTCAGCATAATGGAGGAGATGACCTCGTTAATCCCCCGCGCAGCCTTCAAGTAACCGGCGATAGCCGCCCACAAGCCGCCGAACACCGCGCCGGCGATAACCGCAAGCGGAGCGTGAATATACCACGGCAAATCAAGCGTCACGCCGATAATCGTTGCGCCTGTCATCCCCATGACAAACTGTCCTTCGGCCCCGATATTAAAAAGACCGGTACGGTAAGCGAACGCAATGGCCAGACCCGTAAATACAAGCGGCGTAATGGCCCGGATCGCTTCGCCGATATCGTAAGGGCTGCCGAACACTTTTTTGACCAGCGAAGAATACGCTTGAAGCGGATCGAAGCCGCCCGCAAGCATCGCAATCGCACCGACGATCAGCCCGAGAAGGATCGAGACAATGGGCACGAGAGCCGATGATTTATTGAATATTTTATAGATGGCGCCCATACGCTACCCCCTCTCCGTTTTCTGTTCCGAACCGCCGGTATTCCCGGCCATTAACAGGCCAAGCTTCTGGTCGTCGCGCTCGGAAGCGTCAACCTCGCCTACAAGCTTCCCTTCGTACATGACGACGATACGGTCGGACAAAGCGTACAGCTCGTCCAGCTCGAAGGAAACGAGCAGTACGGCCTTCCCTTCGTTTCGCGCTTGCACAAGCCGTTTATGCACATATTCGATCGCCCCGATGTCAAGACCGCGGGTTGGCTGAACCGCGATGAGCAAATCCGGATCCTTCCACAGCTCGCGGGCGATAATCGTCTTCTGCTGGTTGCCGCCGGACAACGAACGGGCCGCTGCGTGTATACCGGAGCCGCGTACGTCGAATTCCTTCACCAGCTTATCCGAAAGCTCGTCCATCGCCTTGAAATCGATAAAGCCGCCTTTGCCGAATTCGGGCTTGAAGTAGCTGCCCAGAATCATATTTTCGCTAACGGAAAAATCAAGCACAAGGCCGTGTTTGTGGCGGTCTTCCGGGATATGCCCGACACCGGCGAGCGCAACCTCGCGCGGCGATCCGTTCGTCACGTCCTTCGTCTTCAGCTTGACGGAGCCGCCGCTCACCTTCAACATTCCGGTAATCGCTTGGATCAGCTCGCTTTGCCCGTTGCCGTCCACACCCGCTATGCCCAATATTTCTCCCGCGCGGACGTTGAAGCTGACGCCGTCGAGCGTATATTTGCCGTTGCCGTCTTTCATGCGCAGCCGATCGACCGCCAATACGACTTCGCCCGGCTTAGCCCGCTCCTTCTCCACCGTAAAGTTCACGTCCCGGCCGACCATCAGCTCCGCCAGCTGGCGTTCGTTCGTTTGCGACGTCTCCACCGTCCGGATCACCTTGCCGCGGCGAATGACGGTTACCCGGTCCGTAATCGCCATGACTTCCTTCAGCTTATGGGTAATGAGAATGATCGATTTCCCTTCCGCGGCCAAATTGCGCAAAATCTCGATTAACTCCTCGATTTCCTGCACGGTCAGCACCGCTGTAGGCTCGTCGAATATAAGAATGTCGGCGCCGCGATACAGCGTTTTTAATATTTCGACGCGCTGCTGCATGCCGACGGTTATATCTTGAATCCGCACGGTCGGATCAACTTTCAGTCCGTATTGTTCGGATATGAACCGAACTCTTTCATTCGCTTCTTTATAATTGATGCTCATGCCTTTAACCGGCTCGTTGCCGAGCACGATATTTTCCGCAACCGTAAACGGCTGCACCAGCTTGAAGTGCTGATGCACCATACCGATGCCCAGCTCAATCGCTTTGCCCGCGCCGTCGATCACAACCTTCTGGCCGTTAACGGCTATGGACCCTTCATCCGGTTGATACAAGCCGAACAAAATATTCATCAGCGTTGATTTGCCTGCCCCGTTCTCGCCAAGCAGCGCATGAATTTCGCCTTTTCTTAATTCAAAATCAATGGAATCGTTTGCCACTAACCCCGGAAATCGTTTCGTTATTCCAGTCAACTGAACGACCGGCGTTCCCCGTTCCATCATCTTATCACTCCTAAAAGTTTTGCGGATGAGTAAACTTCCCTTTGTAACAAAACAAGACCGGCCCGAAGCCGGTCTTGTCGGACTTGCATCGACATATTGCGTTTCCGATGATTATTCTTCTGGAGTAGTCGGAACCGTAATTTCTCCGCTAACAATCTTTTCTTTATATTCGTTCACTTTATCCAGCACGTCTTGAGGAACGTTAGGGTTGGATTCCGGAAGACCTACGCCGTTATCCTTCAGGCCAAGCGTAATGGTCTTTCCGCCTTCCAAAGTGCCGTTAATCAGATCGCTCGACACTTTATATACCGCTTCTTTTACGCCCTTCATCATCGAAGTGAGCGTAACGTCGTTGCCGAATTCAAGCGATTGATCTTTGTCTACGCCGATAACCCATACTTTGTTGCCAGCGTTGAAACGTTCGATCGCTTCGTTAAATACGCCTGTGCCGGTAGCGCCTGCGGCTTGGAAAATAATGTCAGCGCCGTCGTTGTATTGCGTAGCGGCGATCGTCTTGCCCACATCCGGCTTATCGAACGCGCCGGCATATTGAATCAATACTTCAGCGTTCGGATTTGCAGCTTTCACACCGGCTACATAACCGGCTTCAAACTTCTGGATCGTCGGGGATTCGATACCGCCTACGAAACCAACTTTATTCGTTTTCGTCGTCAAGCCGGCAACTACGCCGACCAGGAAGGATCCTTCGTGTTCGGCGAAGGTAACCGAAGTAACGTTCGGCAGGTCAACAACGCTATCAATAAGGGCGAAGTTCGAGTCCGGATTTTGCTCCGCGGCTCTCGTCATGGCGTCGGAGAACAAGAAACCGATTCCCCAGATCAAGTCGTATTTCTCTTGAACGAAGGATCTCAGGTTCGGCTCCATATCCGCGTCGCCTTTAGATTCCAGGTACTTGGTCGTAGCGCCCGTGTCTTGAGCAATTTGCTGCAACGCTTCCCAGGCGCTTTGGTTAAACGACTTGTCGTTGACGCCGCCGGTGTCGGTCGACATGCCGATTTTCATTTTGCTTGCTTCCGGAGCAGCCGATTCGCCGGCAGCCGGTTGGGACGGCGAAGCCGCCGGAGCGTTCGTATTGTTTTTCGCGCCTCCGCCGCACGCAGACAAAATCAGCGTCAGCGAAAGAATCAAGGCGAGCATCAAACCGGATTTCTTCATTTTTCTCTCCCCTAGTCTCAAAATAATATTTGGCAACCTGCTAAAGTCTGATTTTTCTTAGCTTGTCCAAACGGTCGCTATTATTCCATTATAGAACCAAAAAAATAAACGTCAATGTTAAAATGTAATAAAATGTGACATGATGTTGGACGTTTATCATTTGCCGCTAACAAGCAATTGACATAACCAGAACAAAATGCTGTTCGTTCGGAAATCGCTTAGCAGGTTCATTCCACTTTCCAAATTAAATTATAGCCTATAACCGAACATTAAGGAAGCATTAAAATAAAAAGAACAGACGTTCAAAGGGCTTGGCGCCCTTGATGAACGTCTGTTCCAAATCAGCATATTTACTGCTTATCTTGATCGGAATTGTCGGGTGATCCGGTATCTTCCGGAGCTTCCGCGTCCCCCGGCTCACGCGTCTGAATCCGAACTTTAACGCCGCCAACCGTGTCAATGATCGGATCTACGGAGGTCGTTTCCTTCGGAACGGATCCTTCTCCCGTCGAACCGTTGCCGTCAAGCGTGCCGGTCTCGATCAAATTCTTGATTTGCTCCAGCTCGAGCGTCTCCACCTGCAGCAGCGTTTCCGCAATTATGCGAACTTCCTTGCTCTTCGCGGTGAGTAGTTCCTTCGCCCTAGTGTAGCATTCGTTCATAATGCGCTGCATTTCTTTATCGATCTCGTACGCGATCGTGTCCGAGTAGTTCTGCTCATGACCAAGATCGCGGCCGAGGAATACTTGCCCTTGCGAAGTGCCGAACTGCATCGGCCCAAGCGTCTCGCTCATGCCGTATTCCATGATCATGCTGCGGGCGATGCTTGTCGCTTGTTTGAAATCGCTGTAAGCGCCAGTGCCGATCTCGCCGATAAACAGCTCCTCCGCCACGCGTCCGCCGAGTAGGCCGGTAATCTTGTCGAGAAGCTCCTGCTTCGTGACGAGCATACGGTCTTCCTTCGGCATCATGATCACGTATCCGCCCGCACGTCCGCGCGGGATAATCGTCACTTTATGAACCATGTCGGCATGCTCCAGGAAGTAGCCGATAATCGTATGTCCCGCTTCGTGGAACGCAACGATCCGTTTCTCCCGATCACTGATGACACGGCTCTTCTTCTCCGTGCCGACAATAACCCGGTCGATCGCTTCGTCCACTTCGACCATGGCGATATCCTTCTTGTTGCGGCGGGCCGCAAGAAGCGCCGCTTCGTTAAGCAAGTTCTCGAGATCGGCGCCCGTAAAGCCGGTCGTACGCTTGGCGATGACGTCGAGCTTCACGTCCTTCGACAACGGCTTGTTGCGCGCATGAACCTTAAGCACCGCTTCGCGGCCTTTGACGTCCGGACGGTCAACCGTAATTTGACGGTCGAAACGGCCTGGACGCAGAAGCGCAGGGTCCAGAATATCCGGACGGTTCGTGGCGGCTACGATAATAATGCCTTCGTTGGCGCCGAAGCCGTCCATCTCGACGAGCAATTGGTTGAGCGTCTGCTCGCGCTCGTCATGACCGCCGCCGAGGCCCGCTCCGCGCTGACGGCCGACGGCGTCGATTTCGTCGATGAATATGATACAAGGCGCATTCTTCTTGGCGTTCTCGAACAAGTCGCGCACGCGGGATGCGCCGACGCCGACGAACATTTCCACAAAGTCGGAACCGGAGATGCTGAAGAACGGAACGCCCGCTTCGCCGGCCACCGCTCTTGCGAGCAACGTTTTACCCGTACCCGGAGGGCCCACGAGCAGCACGCCTTTCGGAATGCGCGCTCCGACCAGGTTAAACTTGCGAGGGTCTTTGAGGAAGTCGACCACTTCGACGAGCTCTTGCTTCTCCTCGTCCGCGCCTGCCACGTCCTCGAACGTTACCCGCTTCTTCTCCTCATTATAGAGCTTCGCGCGGCTCTTGCCGAAGTTCATCACTTTGCCGCCGCCGCCCTGCGCCTGATTCATAAGGAAGAAGAACAAAATAAATATAATCACGAACGGAATGATGGAAGTCAGGAAGGTGAGCCAGATGCTAGGCTGATCCATCGGCTTGTATTCCAGCTGGAAGCCGAATTGCTTCTCCCATTCTCTGATTTGCCCCAAGTCTTGCACGCTGATCCGTCCGACGAATTTATCGGAGCTTGCCCCTTCCGGCGCCTGCTTGTAAGTACCCGTTACATAATACGTTTCATCGTCGTACTTCAGGGTCAGCTTCGAAACATTGTCTGATTCGATAGCCTGGCGAAGCTGATCGTATCTTAGCCCGACGGTAGTATCGTTCTGGTTGCTGATAAACTGGATGATCCCGACGGTAACCAAAAAGATAATTAAATAAAATCCAGTGTTACGGATGATCCGATTCATCCCCTACCTCCTCTCAGACGCTTTAAACATTTTACCATAGCATGACTTTCCATCTCAATAGAACTGGATCGGAGCAGAAGGCATGTACGGTCCATCCGTGCCCCGCCGGCAGACGCGTGCGGGGCACATAAGCATCGGGTTATTTCTCGTACACTTCCGGCTTGAGAATGCCGATGAAAGGCAGGTTGCGGTATTTCTCCGCGAAATCCAGACCGTAGCCTACCACGAATTCGTCCGGAAGGGTGAAGCCCGTATAATCGGCTTGCAGATCGACCGTTCTGCGCGCCGGCTTGTCAAACAGCGTAGCGACCGTAACCGACTTCGCGTTGCGGCGCTCCAGCACGTCGATCAGATAGCTGAGCGTCAAGCCGCTATCGATAATATCTTCCACAATAAGGACATCTCTTCCTTCAACGGTTACGTCAAGGTCCTTAATGATTTTGACGACGCCCGAAGATTTGGTCGACTGCCCGTAGCTCGAAACGGCCATAAAGTCGATTTCGAGCGGAATCGTCATCGCTTTGACGAGGTCGGACATAAAAATAAACGCGCCTTTAAGGACGCAAATAACGAGCGGATTCCTCCCCTCGAAATCCCGGCTTAGCTTCTCGCCGAGCTCCTTCACCTTCGCCTGAATCGTTGCTTCATCATAAAGTACCGTCTGAATGTCGCTTAACAAAGAAATATCCCCCTACGTTATAACTATAATTATGAGTATACCGGCGTTACTTATTCATGCTCGATTCGAACGCGCAGAACGCCTTTGGTCTTGCCCCGTTCCACAAGCGCATGTCCGGAGCGGCGGATTCCCGGCACCCACAGCAGGCGCCCCGCCGCATCGCACAGCAGCGGATACCGTTCCCTTAACGAAGGCGGAACTTTACCGTCAACGAACATATCTTGCACTTTTTTGGACCCGTTTAATCCTAGAATTTGCATTCGGTCGCCCGGCTTTCGGCTTCTGATGACGAGCGGAAACTTCAGCTTGTCGATATCGAAGCAAGCCTCCTCGCGTCCGGCGGGAGCTGGACTTCGCCCCGCCGAAACGTCTTCCGCCGCAAACATCATCACCGACCCGAATTCCTTCACCTCAATGCGCGTTGCCCCGGCGGGAACCTCGTAGGCGTATCCGCCGTTTTCGCCGGCGCCGACTTGCTTCGGCCGGATAAAGGAAAGCCGGCCGTATTCTCTTAAAAAACGGACGCCGCCTCCCGCATCGAGCCTCCAGGTGCTCCTCGCACCCGGCGCGGCCGCCGCGCGAATCGTTTCGATATGGTCGAACGTAACTGAATCCGCTTCCTCAGAAAGATAATTTAATATTAGTTTAATCAATCTCCTTTGTAAAGCGACGTGAAGCCCGTTAAGCGCCTCCGCCTGCAGCGCGACGCCTTCCGGCTCGAACGATGCAAGCTCGTCGAACAGCCGTTTCGCCTCCCGGTCCATCCAGTCGTCCTCGGAAGAAGCGAGCTCCGCCAATCGCCAAAGCGAATCCGGCAGTTGCGGATTGAATTGGGACAAGTACGGCAATACGTCGAGACGCACGACATTCCGGAAATAATCGCGCTTCTCGTTGCTGCCGTCCAGGCAATACGGTATATCATAATCGCTGCAATATTGAAGCAGGTCTGTTTTTTTCATACGCAGCAGAGGGCGAATGAGTTCCACGTTTTTTTCCGTACGCTTCATAGCAATTGCTGCCAACCCTCCAAGGCCGGTGCCCCGGATGATCCGCATCATGACCGTTTCCGCCTGATCGTCGGCGTGGTGGGCCAGCGCGATGACGCCCGCGCCGTGCCGCGCGGCCGTCTCGTGCAAAAAGACGTACCGCCTCAGCCGGGACGCTTCTTGGCCGTTCATCCCTGTTTCTTCTATATAAGCAGGCATATTCAGCGATATTTGCTCGCACTCGACGCCAAGCCGTTCCGAGAAGCTTTGCACGACAACGGCCTCTTCGGCCGACTCGGGCCGAAAGCCGTGATTGGCATGGGCCGCCACCAGCGATATGCCTTCGGACTCGGCCACTTGACTAAGCATATGGAGCAGCGCCATAGAATCCGGCCCGCCCGATACCGCGACTACGATTTTGTCGCCATTCTTCCACAGCTTCTCCCGAGCCGCCGTACGGCGCAGGAATCGAAGCCGCTCGTCTTCCCTGTTTCCCATCGTTCAACCTTCTCCATTTCATACGGCTGCCTTGCGGTTACAGACCGCCGGCGAACAGCCAATAGATCGCCCCGGCAAGCAGCAGCAGCGATCCGGCGAACAGCCCCTTCACCCACAAAGGTACGGCAGCAGGGCGGCTCCGCTCCCGCCGGTGCAGAAGCAGGCGCCACGCTTCCGCAGCCGCTGCCGCATCCGGAAATCCGCCGCGAAACGCCCGCTCCAGCCACGACACGTACGGCTGTAATCCCGGGCTGCCGCTTGCCAGATCCAGCAGATCGTCGGCCGAACGGTTCTGCGGCAGCCGTTCCTTCGTCAGCTGCATTAGCCGCTTCGGTTCATGAAGCTGGATGCACAGCACGCCGAACGAAAACAAGTCGTACCCTCCGTCCGCCGAACGGCTCCCCATATTCCAATAACCCCGGTCGTAAATCTCCGTAAACTGCCGGACGCTTTTGCCCGCCGCGGTCACGCCGCCGAAATCGATCAGCTCGATGCGGCCGTAATCAAGCGCCATGACGTTCTCCGCCTTCAAGTCCCCGAATACCCATCCGGCGGCGTGCAGCTCGGCAAGCTTGTTCAGCAGATGCAGCCCCAGCAGCGGAAACCACTCCATGCCGTGCTGCGACAAATAATTCGGCAGCGTAACGCCGCGCACATAACGCATAATATAAAAAGGATACTCCTTGCCGCCCGGCAATTGCAAATCGTCCACGTCGAACAGGAAAGCGTCTTTCCCGGAACGTCTTTGCGCGGCGAGCGACTTCAGCACATTGATTTCCGACTGCAAGTCGACGGTATCCATCCCTACCTTCATGGCGTACCAAGACCGGTCCCGCTCGACCAGATACACTTTGCCGTTGGCCCCCTCGCCGAGCAGCTTTTCGACGCGGTACCGGCGCTGCCTCCACTTGCCGATGACGGTCATCCCTTTGCGCAGCTCTAGATTAAACGACGTAGTCACTCATCATCCCATCCGTTTCGTCCCTGTTCCCTTTACGATAAGACTCGGTCCTGTAAAAATCAATAACTTGCATCAGCGCAGGCCCCGTCGGCGTCGTGCCGCTCATCGGCAGCTTGGGAAAAATCGCGCTCACCCCCGTCAGATCGGATGTCCAGCCGATATCCATCACGCATTCGTCCCCGTAGCGCGAGCCGGGAAAATGGAACACGCACAGCTCGCTTTCCCCCTGACGGGCTTGCAGGCTCAGCATTAAATCGCGGATCGCCTCTTCGACAGCCTGCAGCTTCGGCTTCATGCTTGCGCTGGCGTCGATCAGCAGCGCCACCTGCAGCTTCTGCGTCTCGCCCAGCTCGTCGATAACCCGCACCACCTCGCCCCGCTTATCCGGCGGCAGCGCTTCAATCGAGCCGTTGCCAAGCACCTGCTTCAGCTCCTTCTGCACGGCAAGCTGCACCGTTTGCATGACCGTCTTCCGCGTCATCATCTGCACCGTCTGCGAGAGCTGCCTCGTATTGACGAGCCGGCTCATGCCGCCTCCCGCTCTAGCAATCTCGTCTATTTCGGCTGCGCCGAGCTCGCCTACGTCGCCGTAATCGAGCACGCCGACGACGTTGACGACGATGCCTTCCCCTTTCGCGTGCGCGGCGGCCACGACCGGGCTGACGCCGACATTCGAGCAGCCGTCCGTAATGAGCAATATTTGTTTCATCGTTATCCCCTGCTTTCATTATCGGTTATTCTATCAGTTTTGCCGATTTTAAGAGGGATAAACCAAGAAGAAACGATTCTTCCGGCCCTTCGCTCATGAGGAACCGTTTTCGGCCTCGCCTATAGACCGTCCGTTTAGCTATGAAAGAGGCCTGACTGCTGTAGAAACCGCAAAAAAAAGAGCCGTACCCGGCAAGTAGGACGTCTCTACTTGTGGGTCAGCTCCGAAATGGACAACCATAAAAGCGACAGCAGCAGCATCACCCCTTCTTCGCGCCGCTCGTTCGCCTTACTCCGGTTTTCCCCGAATGGCGACCGAGCCGCGCTGCAGGACAACTTGCCTGGGCCTTCCGAAAGCCGGCGGGCTCGATCGGTTTCGTCCCGCACCCTGCATTCGGCTTTGCGGAATGCCCGCGCCGGCCGTTCGACTCCCGCTCATGCGGACGATGGGCCGCCCTTCACGGCTGCGGGCAAGCTTGTCCGCCGCTCCTTTCGCAAGCCGAAGCGGCCTGAGCTGGCGCGAGCCGCCCGCTTCCTTGCCCGGCCCGGCCGCCGATGCCACCGTCGCCGGGCGCCCTTTGCGCCGCCCTTGCCGTTCCGTCCGGCGCGCCTCTTCCCATACCCGCGTCTCTTCGCGCTTGCGGGCCTCCACCCACGATCTCGCTTCCTTCCAGATCGGCGTCTCCGTCCGCATCGCCGCGCCCCACGCGGCGGCCGCTTCCATTGCCGGGACCGTATCGGGGTCCGCCTCCCGCACTACATTCGCCGGGCGTTCCGCCCGAATCCGTTCCGCTTCTTGCCGAACCGCATTCAAAGTCTCCGCTTCCGCTTTCACATTCTCTATTTTCATGTTCTTCTCTTTCATAAATAACGCCTCCTTTATAATAGATCCGATAACTTCTTCCCGAACGCCGCTCCAACGCTTCTTATCCAAATCCGCTTGCCTGCCCGCTAACTCACCGTTCGAGGCCGTTCCACCTTGTCCAGTCCCGGCCAGCGGAACGACGCCCATTCCGGCATATGCTTGTCGATCCTCGCCACCAGCACCGTCATATCGTCGACGATCTCCCCGTCCCGATGCCGAACGACCGTCTCCAAGAGCGTATCCGCAATCTCCTGCGGATCGTCCGTTTTCAATTCGTGAATGATCCGCTTCATCCACATTTCCTTGTTCACCGCATGCCCCGGCGCGTCGTAAATGCCGTCGCTCATCATAATCAGCGTATCGCCGGGCTGCAGCGGCATCGATACGAGCTCGAAGTCGATGTCCTGCAAGATGCCGATCGGCAGATTGTTGGCCGTAACCGGGATCACTTCGCTTCCCCGCTTAATAAAGCTTGGCGTCGATCCGATCTTCATAAAGGTTGTTTCCGCCGTATATAAATCGATAATGGCCAAATCCACCGTAGCGAACACCTCGTCCGGCGACCGAAGCAGCAGAATGGAGTTGACCGATTTCACGGCAAGCTTCTCGTCCATGCCGGATTGCAGCAGCTGCTGCAAAATCGACAGCGCCGCGCTGCTCTCCTGGCGCGCCCGCTCGCCGTTGCCCATTCCGTCGCTGATCGCCACGGCAAATTTGCCGTTGCCGAGCTCCAGCATGCTGAAGCTGTCTCCCGACAGCAAATCGCCTCCTTTCGCCGCCCCCGCTACGCCCGTTTCCACCTCGAACGCCTTGGCCGACCCGAACACGGCCAGCGCCGGCCCGCCGTTCTTGAGCGGAGCGGATTCCGACTTGACGGCGATATGCTCGCCCAATATGTCGCTCAGCAGCGGCGCGATTAACTTCCGGCATTCGTCATAGCCTTTGCGGAACGTATGGTACACTTCGATCTCCACATTCCCTTCTTCTAAATTGATAATTTCAATATCTTGAATGGATAATCCCAATCCCTCCAATGCGTCGCGAATTTGCTGCTCCTGCAGATGAAGCGTCAACCCCTCCCGTTTTATCTCCTTCGCCAGGTCCTCCATCACTTGCGAGACGCCGGACAATTGCTCCGCCACAAGCTGCCTCGATTCGAATATTTGCCTCCTCCAGTGCATATCGTTTTTGTAGAGCTCGTACTCCTGCTGCATAATGCCGATCACGTTCGGCACCTTGTTGCAATGAACCGTCCAATGGCGGGGCGCGTCCCGGACCGATTGGATTTTGCCTTCCTGGACGGCGTCCATCATTTCGGTCATCATCTTGTGCGTTTGAAAAAACTTGTTCTCCCAACATACTTTCTGTCTATGGCAAGAGGCGCAGCTGCGCTCGGAAACGGAATTCATGAAATGGGCCAGCTCCTGCTCCTTGCGGGCTTTGGAAACGGCTTCGTCCTGCGACGGCGGTCCGCCGAACTGGCCGAAGCTGCGGGAGAGCTGCCGGAACACTTCGGAATATTGCGATACCCGTCCGGCCGTGACCTCCCTGACCCGCTTCGCGTATTCATGCTGCGACTTCGCGTGCTCGTTCGTGCCCGGCACGTAACGGGCGATCGTTCGAATCATGCTCCGCGGCGTAAGCATAAGCAGAACGACGGCGGCCACCGATTCCCATGTCGAGGCCATCACGTCCATGCCGCTGCCGATGTAGACCGACAGGATCGAGGTGCCGAGCAGCATGCCGAACGCGGCGGCCATCTTCCCGCCTTCCCGAAGCAAGCCGGCCAGGAGCCCCGCGAATGCAAGCAAGCTCATCTGCACGATCGCCTGCAGATCGGCCAAGCTTAGAATCAAGCCCGCCACGACGCCGACCGAGGCGCCAAGCGGAGCTCCCCCGGCGAGCGCGAATAGAAGCAGCGTATACCGGGACATGACATGCTCTGCGGACATGCCGTACAATGTCCAGCCGACCAATCCCGTCATGACGGATGCGAGCATAATCATTAAGCAAATGATTTCTTCGTTGCGCAGGTTCGCCGTTTTTTTGGCCATGGTCAGCACGGGCAGCGCTTGGATGAACACGAGCGTAAGCACAAAGCCGAGCGACGCCTCGACCACGACCATCATAAAGCTGTACCAGCCGAGATGGTCCCCGATCAGCACTTCGAACAGCTGGACGACCAGCGTCGCCGCGAATACGAGGAGGGGCGCCGTAGACAGCTCCGCTTTCTCGAACGCCTCCAGACCTTTCAGCAAGAGGAACAGCGCGGCGATCTCCATGCCGGTCCACATCGGCGCCGGCGTCGCCGCAAAACAGCTTCCGGCTATAAGCGATAAAGCCGCCCATAAGTAAACATCCTTTCTCGTCAGATAGATAACTGCGAAGTACGCCGCCGCGAACGGCATCAACGATTCCAGAATGACGGCCCGTCCAAGCAAAAAACCGATAGCGACGAGCAGAATCGTCCATTTCTTGGCCGCAAGGAGACGGAACGGCCCCCATCTCAAGGCTGCCTCATAGCTTCTTCTCATAAAGGATTGCGCCTTGCCCGATTCTTCTACTCCCGGAAATAGAACCACGTTCTCTTTGCTCATCTCTTACTCGCACCACCAATCCCAAAAAGTAATGTGCCTCCCAGTATAGAGACTTGTCCGCATGAAGTTTGTCATTATGCGTAAGCGGATCAAAAGTTTTTTCCGACATGCCCGCGCCGCCTTTGCGACGATTGTCAACACAACCGCAGCCCTTGATTTGCAAGCGCTTGCAACCGATGCGGCGCCGAACCGAAGACAAGCCGTCCTACAAAAACCGCCGTCTATCCCAAGAAGCAAATTGGCGAATGAAGGGGTGAACGTGTCGGGAATGAATGAGAATCGGAGTAAAAAAAACTTCTGTCGAAGTCTATTCGAAGAAAAGGCTCGGCTTCGGAAAGTCTTTCCATGTATCCTGGCGCTTTTGGCGGAAGTTTGTGTTGCCGGAACGGGGACTCGGGGCCGCAATAATACTCGTCCGGAAACAGCAAAAAGCCTGCCCGGTTACCCCGGACAGGCGAATGACTGTCGATGCTTATGCTTATGAGATGCGGTGGATTATACCCGCTTGGCTCCGCGTCCTCCGCGTTTGCCTTCCGTATTCTTCCGCAAGGAAGAAATCCGCTCTTCGCTATCTTTCAGGAAGCGTGACATTTTATCCTCGAATGACGTCTTGCCATACGGCGGTCTGCCAGTTGATGGTTTGAAGGGACGTCCGCCTCGGTCTTGGCCACCGCTAGGACCTCCTCCAGCGCGGTTAAAGCCGCCACCTCCGCCGCCAATGCGCTCGCGCTGCGGCGGTTGTTGACCTGCAGGCCGGTCAACTGCCTGTTTGATAGAAAGCCCGATTTTTCCGTCTTTGTCTACGTTGATGACCTTCACCGTGACGATGTCGTCGATCTTCAGGTGATCCTTCACGTCTTTGACGTAGTTATCGGCAATCTCCGAAATGTGAACGAGCCCTGTGACACCTCCCGACAAGTCGACAAATGCTCCGAAATGCGTAATGCCTGTCACTTTGCCCTCTAACTTGGCGCCCACTTCAATTGCCATAAAATAAAATGTTCCTCCCTAAAATTTATGCGAATAGCTATACAACGTGATTATAACCGAACGGTTCAAGCAAGGTCAACAGACGTTCACCCGTTTATAACCGGGCTATTCGATCACTTGGATAACCTTCTCGCCTTCCTTGACCATGCCTTGTTCCTTCGTTGCCAACTGCTCAATATATTCAGGATCGTTTAATCTCTCGATCTGCTTATTCAGCTCTTGCTTGCGGGCAACGGCTTCGTTCCGCTGCTGTTCGATCGTTTCGTAGCGAAGCGCCGTTTCGCTCTGCTGCTTCATCTGTCCGATAAACGTATAAGCCGCCCAACCCATAAAGAGGATCATAAAGGTAAGCCATAGCCTCATTCGGCGCTTGGAGCCCCGTCCGGTTGCCGGTTTATTCGTATTGGATGTCGCGACAATCGCCATTGGCCGACAATACCCCTCTCTACTTCAATTGTCCGTGCGTTACGGCTTTCGGATCAGCTTCTTCCATCGCTCCGCGATGCGGTTTCCGGCGTCCCGCAGCCGGGAACCCAGCCGGAGTCTGTCCAGATGCGGGCCAAGCCGGCCGGCGATCGGACGAATAACCGGTCCCAACATCCACTTTGCAAGCAGCCAAAACGGACGAAATAATTGTAACACAACTTTTAAGAGGAAAATAGTGATTGCCGCTCCAAAAGAAAAAATTACCTTTATTAGCTTATAGAGCAAAACAAGCGGCTTTACGATCGTCCAGTCCAGCATGCCGATAATAAACCGGATGAGCCCGCGGACCGCAAGTATCGTCCATCGGACAATGGCCGCGACCATTCGGCTGAACAAGAAATAATAAACCGTAACGCCCAAGAGCAAGCCCAGGAACACGTATACCCTAACCTCGCCGTTGTTGCCGGCATACAGTACCCGGAACACGATCAGCGCCGCCGCGACCCAGTAGAGCAAATCGAGAAACGGCAGCCACCACCGGGGAAACTTGAGCTCGAGGGACAGAATTCGGTAGCTGTCGAACACCGCCCCCATCCCAAGTCCGGACAGCAGCATAAGCGCCATGGTCCACCATTGCATACTCAGCGTCACTTGAACAGCTTCCCGAACAATCCTTTGGATTTGCCCGAGGCATTGCCGTCCAAATAGGCGAGCGAATGGACAAGCCCCTCGATCACGACGATTCCCTGTTCCAGGCTAAGATGTTTAATATGCAAGTTCTGACCTTTGATCGTCAGAAAGCCGAGCTCGGTTTCCAGCAAAAACTCCTCCGTGTCGAAGCTTTCCACGTTAATCGCTCCCGTAATTTCCAGCAGCTTGCGGTTTTGCATCTTCACGTCCTGTCGCTTCTGCCCCTTGCTTTGGTCAACCATGCCCTGTCCCTCCCGCTACCTAAGCCGCGCCGCACTATCGGTATGCGCCGGCTTGTACTTACTACTAACCTATGGGGAACGGGACAGGTTTAGAACTGCTTGCCCGGCAGCGGGTCGAAGCGCCGGCGGCGGACCGTCCGCGCGCTTGCATTGTTCGGCCGGCCGAATGGACAAGGAGTCGCTCCAAAGAACAAAGCCGCCCGGCAAGATGGCTTGCAGGCGGCTTTGGACCTGGCATTACCAGCCGAAGGACTCGTCCTTGTCCGGCTGGCGCTGCTCTTCTTTTATTATCGTATACAACTCGCCGGCTTCTTCCTTGCGAGTCGTCTCCGCTATACGTTCAACACGTACCGTTACGATCTTCTGACCGTATTGAATTTGAAGCTCGTCTCCCGGCTTGACGGCGCTGCTTGCTTTCGCTTCGCGGCCGTTAATCCATACGCGGCCTTGCTCGGATACGTCCTTGGCCACCGTACGGCGCTTAATCAAGCGGGAAACCTTCAGAAACTTGTCGAGGCGCATTTCTTACTTGATCGCTTCTTTCAGTTTGTTGCCCGCTTTGAATGCAGGAACCTTCGATTCCGGAATCGTGATTTCTTTGCCCGTTTGCGGGTTGCGGCCCACGCGGCCGGAGCGTTTGCGAGTTTCGAACGTGCCGAAACCGATCAGCTGCACTTTGTCGCCTTCGGCGAGCGCTTCCGTTACTTCACCAAGAAAACCGTTCAATACGGTTTCTACGTCACGTTTGGTAAGACCGCTTTTTGCCGCGATGTTGTTGATCAAGTCTGTTTTGTTCATAATAATTAATCCTCCCAAAATAACTAAATTTGTCAATCGGCGCGGGCAGCGCCAACTGGCCTTGGAATTTTCTATTCTACATGAAGATTATAGATTCTGCCATTCCGTAAAAATTCCTGCCTGACCCTAAAATTTTTTTGCGTAATATGGTGGATGTCGGCGAATAATGACGAAACTTCAGCGGATTATAAGCGTTTCGCTTCTTCCCACCAACGATCCATTTCTGTTAAATCAGTCTGGTCAAATTGTTTCCCGCTTATACGAAGCTGCTCTTCGATATAAGAGAATCTCCGCTTGAATTTGGCGTTGGTCCGGGAAAGCGCCTCCTCCGGATCCGCGCCGATGAACCGTGCGGCGTTCACGACGGCGAACAGCAGGTCGCCGAGCTCCCCGGCCTGTTCCTCCGCATCCTTCGAAGCGACCGCTTCGCGAAGCTCCGCCAATTCCTCCGCGATTTTGTCCAGCACGGGCTCAAGCTCGCCCCAATCGAAGCCGACCTTGGACGCTTTCTTCTGCAGCTTGTACGCCTTCAGCAGCGCCGGAAGCGCCGGCGGGATGCCGTCCAGCACGGACTGCTTCGACGGATCGATGCCTTTGCGCCGCTTCTCCTCCGCCTTCATCTGCTCCCAGTTCGCCAGCGCTTCGTTCGCGTTCTCAGCGCCGAGATCGCCGAACACGTGAGGATGCCGGAACAGCAGCTTCTCGTTCAACGTCTGGACGACGTCGTAAACCGAGAAAGCGCCGACCTCCTCCTCCATCTGGCTGTGCAGCATAATTTGCAGCAGAACGTCGCCGAATTCCTCCCGCATTCCGTCGGGATCGTCGTTGTCGAGCGCCTCGAGCGCTTCGTACAGCTCTTCGATGAAGTTGACGCGTATCGACTGATGCGTCTGCTCCCGGTCCCACGGACAGCCTTCCGGACTGCGGAGAATCGCGACGATCTCGTGCAGCCGGTCGAAGGACCTGTTCAGCAGCGACGGGTCTTCCGAACGCGGCACCCAGACCAGCGACAGATTGCCGAAGCCCGGCGTCCGATCCAGCTCGTACAGCGGCACGCGGAGGATCGATTCCTCGCCGGCGACGCCAAGCGCATGCCCGACGACGACTTCGTAATCGTCCGGATAAATTTCCATCAGGGCAAGCTTCACGTCCGAAGCCGTAAAGCCGTCGTAGACTTGCCCGATGATCGTATGTAGCTGCGGCCGCAGCAAGGAAGGCGACAGCTCGGCGGCGTCCAGCAGGACGAAGCCTTCGATCGGATCGAGACCGAGCCGCAGGAACGCTTGGTCCAGGAAGCTTTCTCCCCCGAGAACGGCAAGCGGGACGCCTTCCTCCCGGCAGCGCTGAAGCAGCAGCTGGACGGTGCGCTCGGCGACCATCGGATGTCCCGGCACCGCATACAGAACCGGGTCGCCTGCGCCTTTCGCTTCGGCGATCAACTGATCCGCAATCGCCTCGTAAACGTCGGGAAAGCTGTCCTTCTGCTCGTAAATGTAATCAAAAGAAGCGTAGGCGATTCCGTGCTCCCGCAGCATCGCCATCATCGGATGCTTCTCGGTGCGGACATAAACGCGGGAAGCCGACTGCAGCCTCCGCCATACGCCAAGCGTCAGCTGATCGGGGTCGCCCGAGCCCAAGCCAACGACCGTAATCCGTTCGTTCACACCCATTCCCTCCACTTTCCCTGCACGGGCAGTTGTTTATGTTCTACCTTCCGGCGCTTAGTCGGACTTTCCATCTCTATTGTTAACCTAATCGACTGTTCCCATAGCCGCAAAATCGATAAGAACGTTTGCCCGTTCTATAGTTTACCTCTTTGCGTACCCGCTTCGCAAACTTTGGCGGAAATCGGCTCTTCCGCCCGCGCCGAAGGTATAATGGAAATACCGGTACGGCTCAACGGATTCTTATGGAAAGGCAAGGTGTTGTCGAGATGAAAATCGTCATTGCCCCGGACAAGTTTAAAGGCAGCTTGACGGCCCCGGAAGCGGCCCGCGCGATCGAGCAAGGCGTCCTTCGCTGCAATCCTGAGGCGGCGACGGTGCTTGTCCCCGTCGCCGACGGCGGAGAAGGGACGCTGGACAGCCTGATCGCGGCAACGGGCGGGACGTCTGTGCCGGTCCGAGTGACCGGCCCGCTCGGCGAGCCGGTGGAGGCCGCATACGGCATAACCGGCGACGGGCGCACCGCCGTCATCGAGATGGCGCGCGCCTCGGGGCTGCTGCTCGTTCCGCCCGCGCGGCGGGACCCGCTCCGGACAACGACATACGGCACGGGCGAGCTGATCCGCCACGCGCTTGACGCGGGCTGCCGCAGCTTTATACTTGCGCTCGGCGGCAGCGCGACGAACGACGGCGGAGCGGGCATGCTCGAGGCGCTCGGCATGCGGCTGACGGACCGGGACGGCCGGAAGATCGGACCCGGCGGAGGCGAGATCGGACGCATCGCAAACGTCGATGCGTCCGGATTCGATCCGCGAATTGCGGAAAGCTCGTTCGTTATTGCGTCCGATGTGACGAATCCGTTCATCGGCGCCGAAGGCGCTTCCCGGGTATTCGGGCCGCAGAAGGGCGCCGACGCCGATAAGGTCGAGCGGCTGGAGGAAGCGATGGCGAGCTGGGCCGGACGGATGGAGGAGGCGACGGGCGTGCGGGTGCGCGACATGCCGGGCGCGGGTGCCGCAGGCGGTCTCGGCGGCGCGCTGCTGGCGTTTTTCCCGGCCGTCATGCGGCGGGGAATCGACGTGGTCGCGGCGTGCTGCAGGCTGCGGGAGAAGCTGCAGGGCGCGGACCTCGTCCTGACCGGCGAGGGCGCCATCGACGGCCAGACGGCCGGCGGCAAAGCGCCGCTCGGCGTCGCCGAAGAAGCGCGCAGGCTGGGCATTCCCGTTATCGCGCTTGCCGGGTCTGTCGGGGCGGGCGCGGGCAAGCTGAACGATCTCGGGTTCGCCAGCATCCACAGCATCGTTAACGGGCCGATGACGCTCGAGGAAGCGGTCGGACGGGCCGCGGAGCTGCTGGAGCTGGCGGCCGAGCAGGCGGTCCGCGCGTTCAACGCCGGACGGCGGCGCTAAGCAAGAGGCCTTCCCGGTCCGTACCGACCTGGACGCGCCGGCGCGCCCGCGCGGCAACGAAAAACGCCCCATCCCGCCGTTGCTTAAGCAAAAGCGGGATGGGGCTTCTTTTTCGATTATTTGAAGGCCGGCAGCCAGCTGCCGTGCGCCTCGATCAGATCGTCGCACAAAGCGACGATCTCGTCCATCGACAGCTCGGCGGACGTATGCGGGTCGAGCAGGGCCGCGTGGTAAATATGTTCTTTTTTGCCCGTAAGCGCCGCTTCAATCGTCAGCAGCTGCGTGTTTATATTGGTCCGGTTCAAAGCGGCCAGCTGCGGCGGCAGATCGCCGACATAGGTCGGCGTAACGCCGGATGCGTCCACCAGGCAAGGAACCTCCACGCAAGCTTCCTTCGGCAAATTCGTAATCAATCCCGTATTCATTACA
Source organism: Paenibacillus thailandensis (assembly GCF_042685365.1). Taxonomy (NCBI): domain Bacteria; kingdom Bacillati; phylum Bacillota; class Bacilli; order Caryophanales; family Paenibacillaceae; genus Paenibacillus; species Paenibacillus thailandensis. Next base: position 43,559 of record NZ_JBHUMY010000030.1, read on the forward strand.
TTGCCCCCGATTTTGTACGGCACGTCCGTCTCGATCGCCTCCATGATGCGGGACGCGTATTCACGGCTCCGTTTATGCTCGATATGCTTATCCGAAAGAAGCTTCTCGCGCATCTCCTTCCAGCCGTTAATCTGATTCACGCACCGGCGCGGATATTCGTCGAGCGGAATGTTGTAGCGGTCAATCAGCTCGGGATATTGGCGTTTGATGAAGTAAGGATGGTATTCGGCGTTATGCTCGGAAGATTCGGTCACGTAATAGCCGAACCGCCGCATCAGCTCGAAGCGGACCATGTCGTCATGCTTCTCGAGCTGCTTCTCGGCGGCGCGGCGCTTAATTTCCGGATACAAATCTTCGCCGTCCTTCGTCACTTCCAGCAGCCAAGCCATATGGTTGATCCCCGCGATCTTCCATTGCACCCCGGCGTCGTCCATTCCGAGGCTGCGGAACAAATGCGGCACGCATACCTGCACGCTGTGGCACAAGCCTACGGTGCGGATGCCCCCGGCCGTGTTCATGACGTTCGTCAGCACCGCCATCGGGTTCGTATAATTCAGGAACAGGGCGTCCGGGCATACTTCCCGCATATCGCGCGCGAAATCGAGCATGACCGGAATCGTGCGCAGATTGCGGAATATCCCGCCGATGCCGACGGTATCGGCAATCGTCTGGCGAAGACCGTATTTCTTGGGCACTTCAAAATCGGTAATCGTACAAGGGTCGTAGCCGCCGACCTGGATGGCGTTAATGACGTATTTGGCTCCCCGCAGCGCTTCCTTCCGGTCGGAATAAGACTTGACGGCGCAAGAGCTGCCGGTTGACCGCTTCAAGTTCTCCAGCAGCTCGGCCGATTCCCTCAGCCTTGTCGCGTCGATGTCGAACAGCGCCAGTTCGAATTGCTGCAGCGCCTCCGTCAACATGACGTCTCCGAGCACGTTTTTGGCGAATACGGTGCTTCCCGCTCCCAGAAAAGCGATTTTGGACATGGCGGAATTCCTCCTCTATCGGATCGATTTGTATAAATCCATAGCTTTAGAATAAAACGCACGCCTTTCCGGCACCATGGATTAACCCGTCATAAACCTGTCATAATGCAAGTTTGTATACCGTCTGCTCCTGTTAAGATTGGGTTCCGATCTGTTATAATGCGGGCAAACCCAGTAATGGAGGAAACCGCCTCATGGCCTTGTTCAACGATGTTATCGTCCGATCGCCGGGAGTCGGGCAAGAGGATTTAAGCCTGTTGTTTTACGGCAAAGAAAATTGCGATCCCGGCCATTCCTGGGGCCCGGGCTTGCGCGACTCGTATTTGCTTCATTATGTCGAAAGCGGACGCGGCCTGTTCCGCATCGGCGACGAAACCTTTCATCTGACGGCCGGACAAGGCTTTCTGATCGTGCCGGGCACGCTCGTTTACTACAAAGCCGACGACGCCGATCCTTGGACGTACGCCTGGGTCGGCTTCAAAGGGCTGCAGGCGAAATCGTTGCTGCGCCGGTCCTCCTTAGGAGCCGAGCATCCCGTCTTCCGAACCGCAAACGCCGGCTGGTTCGGCCGTTTCCACGACTTGCTGTCCGGCCCGCAAGCTTCCTCGCCAACGCGCGATGTCCGCGGGCAAAGCCTGCTGTACGGCCTGATCGCGGATTTGATCGACGACAATCCCGCTTCGGCGCAGGAAGGAGGCGCATCCGTTCCCAAGCAGCGGTACATCGAACAAGCCGTTGAATATATCGAAACGAACTACAGCCAAAAAATATCCGTGCTCGACATCGCCCGCTTCGTCGGGCTCGACCGCACGTACTTGTCCGGTTTGTTCAAGGAGCGGTTCGGGGTGCCGCTGCAGCTTTATCTGCTCCAGTTCCGCATGAACCGCGCGGTGGAGCTGCTGGCGCTCGAGGAGCTGTCGGTCAGCGACGTTTCGCGCTCCGTCGGCTATGCGGACCCGTTCCTGTTCTCCAAAATGTTCAAACGGACGATAGGTTCGTCGCCGCGCGATTTCCGCAAGTCGACCGTCAGGCAGAACCGATCGTAAGCTTCATGCGGCGCTTGTGAATGGTTACGCGCAAATAAAAAAGCCAATCGGAGTTCCTTCCGATTGACTTTTGGCGTATGATCGCAAGCGCAGCCCGCTGGATGCTTCAACATCTTGCAACGGCTTATTTACTGCTCCATTTGCTTCGCAAGGAAACCGGCCGCCGTTTCGACCATTTTCGTTTCCAGCTGCCCCATCGTAACGGATTCGTCCTTGCTCAGCAGGACGACCGTGCCGATCGGGTCCCCGCCGGCCACGATAGGAGCGGCTACGAAAGAGCTGTAGGTTTCCTGGCTGTCTTTAATGATTTCGTAAGTACCTCCGGCCGTTTCAACCGTCGTTTTGCGGTTATCCATGCAAGATTCCAAAGCGGAACCGATTTGCTTGTCCAGCAGTTCCTTTTTGGACGCTCCGGCTACGGCGATAACCGTGTCCCGGTCGGAGATAAGCGTAATATGATTGGTGCTCTCGTACAGCGATTCCGCATACTCTTTCGCGAAGTCGCCAAGCTCCCCGATCGGAGAATATTTCTTCAGAATGACTTCGCCGTCGCGGTCAACGAAAATTTCAAGCGGATCCCCTTCGCGGATACGCAGTGTACGGCGTATTTCCTTCGGAATCACCACACGCCCGAGATCATCGATGCGACGTACAATTCCAGTTGCTTTCATTTCATGTTGCCCCACTTTCCTAGAGGATATTTAAGTCGACTGGATGAGATAAGCCTTCGCCGAAGCGTCCGCCGGAGACGGAGAGCTGCGCGTGGCGGTTTAAATAATTCGCCGAAAGGACGGTCCATTACACCTAAGCAGCGATGAGAAAAACTTCTGTCGAAGTCATTCGAGGATGAGCGGCCGAGGTTCAAGGCTGTCGAGAACTTTTTTCGCCGCTCTTGCTGTATTGCAGGATATTTCCTTGAGCGAATGTGAATCTGACCATAGTATTCATCCGCTCCCATTTTCTTATGCACCGTCCGCCGCCCCGCTTTGACGCATTCGTCAGGCGCTAACCGGGATAACGGCTCATGAACGAACGCATCGAAAAAAAGCCGGCCGCTTGCTTCCCGCAAACGGCCGGCCTCCGGTTTGTCCGTTAAGTTCATTCTGCCGCCGAGCCCGCCTTGGACGGACGGAACGCCAGTCCTGCCAGCGCAAACGCCAAGAACGCCGCTCCCAAACCGGTAAACACGATGGACAATGCGACATAGCGGATGCCGTAACCGCCGAGAGAAGGCCCCAGAACGCTGCCGATGCTGAAATGGATCGAAGCGATGACGTTGGCCGCCGGCAATATCGCTTTCGGCAGGATGTCGGCGGCGTAGGCCAGTCCCAGCGAATAGAAGGAGCCGACAAGTCCGCCGGTCAGCGCGAACAGAACGAACAGCGCTCCGACATGGCCGCCGGCAAGCGGCACGGCGATAAACAAGAGCCCGCCGGCGACGGCGCATCCCATCAGAACGGGCTTCCGTCCGATTCTGTCGCTCCAGATGCCGAGCGGCAGCTGCAAAATAAGCGAGCCGACGCCGAAGGCGAGCAGCAGCAGCGAAATCCAATGCTCGTCGATGCCGACGCGAAGCGCGTACAGCGGAAAGCTGGAGTTCATCGACGACTCCATGAGGCCGTACAGCAGTCCCGGAATCAGCACGAACCACGCAAGCCGATATGTGACGAAATAACGGTTTTCTCCCTGTACCGCTTTGCCGTGCCGTTCGGGCTTGTCTTTCGGCAGCTTCGGCATCAGCGCCATTACCGCAAGGCAAAGCGCGCCCATGACGATAAACGGCGCCGCGTCCCCCAGCGGCAGCAGATTGATGCCGAGCGGACCGAGACTGAAACCGACGCCGTATGCCATGCCGTACAGCGAAATATACCGGCCCCTGCGTTCCGCCGGCGCCGAGCTTACGATCCACAGCTGGGACGCGTAATGAAGCGAGCTGTCGCCCACGCCGACGACGAGGCGAAGGATGAACCAAGCCGCAAGCGACCGGTACGCCGGAAACAGGAACAACGCCAGGGCGACCATCGCGATGCCGGCAACGATCACCTTTTTATACCCGAACCGGGCGACCGGCTTCTCGACGAAAAACATTGTGCAGAACGTGCCGATATATAAAGCGGCCGAGTTCAGCCCGTTCATGTCCGAGGATATGCCCGAGTTTTCCAGCATAATGGATAACAGCGGCAGCAGCAGTCCTTGGCTCATCCCCGCAATCAGCACGACGGAAAGCAGCAGATACAATTTAAAGCGAAAAGACGGGGCGGCCGGCGCCGTCCCGCGTAGTAAGGCGGTCATTTGTACACTCCTTTATAACTACATCGGAAAGTTTAAGTTTGGTCCTGCGTTCCGTAAGAAAGACCTTTCCGAAAAGGCACGATATCTACCTCCAAGCGCGGCCGCTCATCCCGAGAGGCCTCGATAAAGGTATGCTTATGACGCTTGCTTCCGGTAAAATGAAGAGCGCAATTTGAGATAACTATAAGAAACGTATGTTAAGGGGGACATGCCTATGCATCGCGAGATCGAAGAATTTACGGTTCCGCCCGAGCCGGAAGAATACGCCGCGCTGAGGGAGGCGGCGGGCCTTAGCCCGAAGGACGTCGCCAAATCGGCTGTCGGCTTGCCGAATTCCTTATTCGCCGTCACGCTGCGCGATTCGGGCAAGCTTATCGGCATGGGCCGTGTTATCGGCGACGGCGGCTGCTTCTTTCACGTCGTGGACATCGCCGTCGATCCCGCCTATCAGGGACGGGGACTCGGCAAACGAATCATGCGGCGCATTACCGAATATCTCGACGCGCATGCGTCAAGCGGCGCATACGTCAGCCTGATGGCGGACGTTCCGGCGGACCATCTGTACAAGCAGTTCGGCTTCGTCTACGGTTATCCGAAATCGGTCGGCATGTACAAGCTGTACAAGGAAGCCGATCCGGGGGCTTCTTCCTCATCCTAAACCGGGGAAGAGACGTTTCGGGCCGAAATCCGCCCTCGGCCATCAAGAATGAACGGCCTTGTTTACATGGCGAACAAGCCCGCCCCGCCAGCCGTCTGTCGCGCTAGCGGGGCATGGCCTATACAGTTCGCCGGACGCTATTCCTTCGCTGCGGGCGGCTTGGGCGTTCCCTTCAGCCTTCCCGCTCTGGACAAAGCCTCCCGCAGCAAAAACTCGATATGCCCGTTTACGCTGCGGAATTCTTCCCCCGCCCACTGTTCGAGAGCTTTATACAGCTCCGGGTCAAGGCGCAGCGGGAACGCCTTTTTCTCTTTTCCCATGGAATCATCCCTTTAATTATACAACGTGCCCGCATTGATGACGGGCGTCGCCGAACGGTCGGACACGATCGCCACCATCAAATTGTTGACCATCGCGGCGCGGCGCTCTTCGTCCAGCTCGATGCCGCTCTCGATCAATTGCCGGAGCGCGGCGTCCACCATGCCGACGGCGCCTTCGACGATTTTCTGCCGGGCCGCCACGATCGCCATCGCCTGCTGGCGCTGCAGCATCGCGCTCGCGATTTCCGGAGCGTATGCCAGATGCGTCAGGCGCGTCTCCAGCACTTTGACGCCGGCAACGGACAATCGTTCCTGCAGCTCCTTCTTCAGCTCGTCGCCCACTTCGTCGGCGTTGCCGCGAAGCGAATGCTTCGCTGCGTCCTCGCCGTGAACGTCGTACGGATATTGCGCGGCGATGTGGCGTAGCGCGGTTTCGCTTTGAATTTCCACGAACGTTTCGTAATCGTCCACGTCGAACGCGGCGCTTGCCGTATCGGATACTTTAAACACTACGACGGCGCCGATTTCGATCGGGTTGCCGTCCGCATCGTTCACCTTCAGCGTCTGGCTGTTGAAATTCCGCACTTTAAGCGATATTTTCTGTTTGTCCGTCAACGGAAGAACCATCCATAGCCCGCTCGACGATACGGTTCCGATATAAGTTCCGAAGAACGTAATAACCCTCGCTTCGTTCGGATGCACGATAACAAGAGACGAGAACGCGATCACGGATAAAATGACGAGCACAACCCCCAGCACGATAAGCGCTGCGCTTACTTCGGAACGGTTAATCCCGAAAATGATCAGCGCGATTCCGGCTGCGAGAGAAATCAAGGCGACAAGCAAAGCCAGGTAGCCATTGACATACCATGCTTTTTTTTCGTTCATGCCAACACCCCACATATTATTTTGATATATTTATGATATCACTTTTTACAAATAAAAGAAAGTGCGGCAAAGAAATAATCGATTAGACGCAAAAAAAGGCCGAACGGCCGATTAAGGCTCGTTCAACCTTTTGATGCGGGAATCCCCCTGCATTCGTTACGGCGTTGCCGTCGCTTCCGGGGACGGGCTTGGGCTTGCCGCCGCGCCGTTCGTTGCCTCAGGGGACGCCGTCGCTTCCGGCGAAGCTGTCGCTTCAGGGGATGCCGCCGGAGATTCCGTCGCTTCTCCCGAAGCCGTCGGCGACGGGCTTGGTTCCGGAAGCGTCACTTTAATGTTCAGCTTCTCCAGATCCTCCGTCATATACGTGTTCATATGGTTATACGCGACAGCGCTTTTCACCTTTTCCTTCGTTTCGTCCGTAATCTCGTTGTAGTCCAGCATATCGCGTTTCTCTACTTTAATGACATGGTAGCCGAATTCCGTTTGCACCGGATCGCCGATCGCTCCCACATCTTGCTGCAGAGCCGCGTTTTTGAACTCTTCCACGAATTGGGTAACGTCGGCATCTTCGTACAATCCGCCCTTGTCCTTCGAGCCCGGATCGTCGGAATATTCCTTCGCAAGCTCATTCCAATCGCCGCCGGCGTCGAGCTTCGCTTTCACTTCCTTCGCGCGCTTCAGCGCTTCTTCGTCCGTGCGCAGCTCTTTCGTTTCGCCGGTCGTTTGGTCGGTTTCGGTCGTCGCGACGAGAATGTGGCGAAGCGTGACAGGGTTGTAGCTGTTTTTGTTCTTGTCGTATTCCGCCTTCATTTCGTCTTCCGTTACCTTGGAATTCATATGATCCACGACGACGAGCATCAAGTTCAAATACGTCTTGACGTCTTCGGTCGTAATGTTTTTCGTTTCCATCGTGCTCTTCATCGATTCGTCGGTTTCCGCGTAATCTTTGAAATCCTTGAACTGGCTGTCCGCTTCTTCCAAAGCTTTCTTCTTCGTATCCTCGGAAGCTTGTCCCGCGATCACCTTGTACGCGATATATTGCTTGAGCAGCTGCTCCTTGAACTGCGGAATTTCAACCAGCTGCTCATAGCCCGGCTGCATAATGTTGAATACGCCCAAATATTTATTAAACTCCGGCTCCGTCACCTGACCGCCGTCGTAAGTCGCTACGACCGTTCCTTCCCCTTCTCCGGCGAAGACCAGCGAATCTCCTCCGTCTTTCTTACCGCATGCAGATACAACCGTCATGACCAGAACTGCGGCAATGACCAGCAGCGCCGTTCTTTGCCATGCCGATTTGCGTAATCCGTGCAACATGTTGGGTCCCCTTTCAAAAATGTAAAGTTGCTTGTATTGTAACAGATTTGCGTGCCCGGATGCGAATTTTTGACCGAACCGGAACGTTTAAGCCCGCTTAACCGCAGAGCGGGACGGCCTTTCCGACCGGCCGATAAACCGGCCTTTCCGCTTGCGGAACGAGTTTGCTCCGCAAACTTACAAGGCCTCTTCTCTTTGAAAGATTTCGATTACGGGGCCGCTTTTTGCAGCTTATCGGGGACCGAACGGGTATCGCCGAACAACCGCAGAAACTTCTCCAGCAGCTCGAGCCGCTGCTCCATCGTCAGCCCTTTGCCCCGGAGAACGAGCAGCGGGTTGTCGTCCGCCTGATAACGGTACCGGTTCTCGAACTGCATGCACAGCTGATGAACGAGCTTGGCGTTGATCCGCTCTTTCTCGCGCGCCGCGAAGCGGATATGGACGTCGTCGCCCTTCTGGCTGAATTGCTCGATGCCGTATTGCGAACCGAACACTTTCAGCCGCGCAACGGAAAGCAAGTTGTCCACCGCCTGCGGCAATTGGCCGAACCGGTCGGTCAGCTCGTCGTACAGGTCGTCCGCTTCCTCCAGCGAGCGAATCGCCGCAACCTTCTTGTAAATTTCGATCTTCTGAATGCTGTCGTAAATATAGTCGGAAGGCAAATACGCGTCGACGCTCAGATCGACGAGCGTATTGAACACAGGCTCGGCCTTCACCTCGACGCCTTCGAGCTCCGCCTTGCGCGCCGCGATCTCGTCGGCGAGCATCTGCGTATACATGTCGAACCCGACCGAAGCGATAAAGCCGTGCTGCTCCGCCCCAAGCAGATTGCCCGCGCCCCGGATGGCAAGGTCGCGCATCGCGATTTTGAAGCCGGACCCAAGCTCCGTAAACTCCTTGATCGACTGCAGACGCTTCTCCGCCACCTCGGTCAGCACCTTGTCGCGCTGATAAGCGAAATAGGCGTACGCGATCCGGTTGGATCGGCCGACGCGCCCGCGCAGCTGATACAGCTGGGACAAGCCCATCTTATCCGCGTCGTGGACGATCAGCGTGTTGACGTTCGGAATGTCCACGCCGGTCTCGATAATGCTCGTGCTGACGAGGACGTCGGATTCGCCGTCGAGGAAATCGAGAATCGTCTTCTCGAGCTCCTGCTCCGACATTTGGCCGTGCCCGACCGTCACCTTCGCATCCGGCACAAGGGCGGATATTTGCTCCGCCATCTGATAGATGCCTTGGACCCGGTTGTACAGATAATAGACCTGTCCGCCGCGCGCCAGCTCCCGTTCGATCGCTTCCCGCACAAGCGCCATGTTGTTCTCGACGACGTACGTTTGCACCGGGAACCGGTTCTCCGGCGGCGTCTCGATAACCGACAAATCGCGAACGCCGAGCATGGACATGTGAAGCGTCCGCGGAATCGGCGTCGCCGTAAGGGTAAGCACGTCGACATTCGTTTTGAGCCGCTTCAGCTTCTCTTTATGGGACACGCCGAACCGCTGCTCCTCGTCGACGATCAGCAGCCCCAGATCCTTGAAAACGACGTCCTGCGACAGCAGGCGGTGCGTGCCGATGACGATGTCGACCGTTCCGGCTTTCAGCCCTTTGATCGTTTCGTTCTGCTCCTTGCGGGAACGGAACCGGCTCAGCACCTGGATTTGAAAAGGATACCCGGAGAACCGTTCGCGGAACGTCTCGTAATGCTGCTGCGCCAAAATCGTCGTCGGCACAAGCACGGCAACCTGCTTGCCGTCGATCGCCGCCTTGAAAGCGGCCCGAATGGCGACCTCCGTCTTGCCGTAGCCCACGTCGCCGCAGAGCAAACGGTCCATCGGCCGCGGCTGCTCCATATCCTTCTTGATCTCCTCGATCGCCCGCAGCTGGTCGCGCGTCTCTTCGTAAGGAAACATCGCTTCGAACTCCTGCTGGTACGGCGTATCCTTGCTGAAGGCGTAGCCCGGCGTCGCCTGACGCTGCGCGTACAGCTTCACCAGATCTTCGGCAATGTCCTTGACGGAAGCGCGGGCCTTGCTTTTCGCCCTTGTCCATTCGCTGCCGCCCAGCTTGTTGATCTTCGGTTCCTTCTCTTCCGAGCCTACGTATTTCTGGATCAGGTCAACCTGCTCGATCGGAACCGACAGCTTATCCCCATCCGCATACAGAATATGCAGATAATCTTTATGAATGCCCCCGATTTCCAGCGTGCCAATGCCGATAAATTTGCCGATGCCGTGATTATGATGGACGACGTAATCGCCGACCTTAAGGTCGGTGTAGCTTTTAATGCGTTCGGCATTGTCCAGCTTCTTGTCGATTCTTCTCGCCTTGCGCTGCTTCTGCGAGAACATCTCGCCTTCCGTAATGACGACGAGGTGCGAAGAAGGCAGCTCGAAGCCCGATTGCAAATTCCCTTCCAGCAGCGTCGGCGGCTCGATGCCGTAATCCATGAGCACCCGCCGCATCCGCTCCATCCGTTCGTTGCCGCCGGCAAGCATCAACACGTTTGCGCCCATTTTGCGCCAGCGCTCCATCTCGGCTTTCAGCACGTTCATTTGGCCGTGGAAATTTTGCATCGCGCGGCTTGTCATATTCAGAATGTTCTGCGGCTGCGTATGCGGAATTTGCCGGAGAAACAACGACAGGAATAGCGTCTGGAACGGCCGGTGGTACAACACCTCGTCCGTCCCCCGCGCCAAGGCGAAGCCCGGCAGCGTCTTGCCGTTCTGCAGCAGATGCGTCTCCCACTCCGCCTCGTCGCGCTCAAGCTGGCGGGCCGTCTCGATCAGCCGAGTCGGCTCGTCTAACAGCAGCAGCGTATCCGCCGGCATGTATTCGATCAGCGTCTGCCGCTCCGGATACAGCAAGGAAACGTATTTATACATTTCGGGAAAATAAACCTGCTCCCGCAGCTTCTCAATCTCGCTTTCGATCTCCGAGCGGAGCCGTTCCTTCGCCGTCCGGTCGTTCATCTTCTCGAGCTGCCGCTCGAGCAGAACGGCCGCGTGATCCGCCGCCGCCTTGAAGCGGCGTTCGTCGGCCAGCAGCTCCTTGCAAGGCGGAACGGCCAGCTCGCGGACATTGTCGAGCGACCGCTGTTCGGTCGGATCGAACGTGCGAATCGAATCGACTTCGTCCCCGAACCACTCCATCCGGTAGCCGACCGGCGACGTGAGCGGATAGAAGTCGACAATGCCGCCGCGTACGCTCATCTCGCCTTTGTTTTCGACGCGGTCGACCCGCTCGTACCCGAGACGGTTTAACGCATGCAGGAACGACTCCATGTCCAGCTCGTCCCCGGTTTTGACCGTGAAGGACGCTTCGGCCATCACCTCTTTGGCCGGCTGAAACCGCCGGATGCCGGAGAACGGCACGACAACAATCCCGCGGAAGCCGCCGGACAGCTTGATCAGCACGTCCGTCCGCTGCGCCAGCGTCTCCGGACTCGAGATCGCCGCTTCGGCAGCTACCAGCTCATTCGCGGGATACAACAACACTTGATCGGAGGATAAGCATTCCTGCAAGTCCTCCGCGATTTTTTGCGCGGAAAACATATTATGGGCTACGACCAGCATCGGCCGGTCGATCTCTTGCTTCAGCGCGGCCATCAATACTTGCCTGGAAGAGCCGGCAAGCCCGGAAACCATCTGCTCTCGCATCCCCGATCGAATGCCGGATACGATCGATTGGACATCCGCATCGGCGGCAAAAGCTTCTATTAACGCTTTCAAACGAAATAACACCCCGTTTCTGAGCGCGGAAGCCCGGCGTTCCTTCCAGCCGGAACGATCGCAAGCTTCCGCTGCCGTCTAACATCCGGGTGAAAGCCGAGCCTTAAGGCCCGATGCTCACCCTGCCAACATTCTCATCATATGCCTGCAAGTTCCGTATGGTCTTTCTACGAAACGAAGCAGCCGGGCAAGCGTTTGCCCGTTACATCGAAAAATAAGCCTCGGCCGAACGCCAAGACTTATTCGAATCTGCAAAACAAAACTATTGAAGCGGGTTCACGACGAGCACCAATTCCGGATTCGCGTCAAGCGCCTCGCGGCAATAATCGCATACGACCCGGACCGTCACGTCGCCGTTCAGGTTATACGCTATTATATCGCTGCGCTCTTCGGGGGTCAAGAAATGGAAGCCCAGCTGCTGCTCGGTAACGTGGACGCTCTCGATCGTTCCGATCGTTGTTTTGCAATGCCTGCAAACGTAATTTACAGCCATATGTATGCCTCCTGAAGAATCGTTATACCCTTCAGTATGCCCGGCTAATCTATGTTTAAAAGAGCGCCGAATGAGAAGTTTCCGTTACGGACTTCAGCCGTTAAACTTGGCCATCGTCTGGTCGAACGGCTGCTTCAATGCGAATTCGACCGCATCGCATGCCCGGCCGACCATCTCCTGCAGCAGCTGCTGCTCGCTCTTCGGGAACGGCGCAAGCACGTAGTCGACGATGGGCCGGCCCGGCTCCGGCCGCGAGATGCCCATGCGGATCCGGTTAAACGACTGCGTTCCCAAATGCTGAATCAGCGATTTGACGCCGTTATGCCCTCCCGAGCTGCCCTGATAGCGCAGCCTGATTTTGCCGATTTCCGTATCCATGTCGTCATAGACGAATAGCCCGTCCGCCAGATCGGCTTTAAAATAATCCATAAAAGCCCGGGCCGACTCGCCGGATAAGTTCATATAAGTCATCGGCTTGATCAGGACGACCTTCGTGCCCTGCACGTTGCCTTCGCCGAGCAGCGCCTTGCACTTGTTTTGCGTTACAGCTATGCCCCACCGGCGCGCCAGCTCGTCCACGACCATAAACCCGACGTTATGGCGCGTATTGGCGTATTGCGTCCCGGGATTTCCCAAACCTACAATCCACTTCATCCTCTGCTTCCTCTCCTGACATTTCCTAGTATAATGATTCGATGCTGAACGTATAAAATCCTTTCAAGGGCTCCCAACCAAAAGGCTCGACAACCCCTCAAATCCCCCTTGTCGTAAGGGGGACCCCAAGGGGCTTCGTCCCTGAAGCCCACCCCAAAAGGAAGAACGACACCCGCTTCCGAGACGCTGGGCCAACCTTCCGTGCAAGGAGCGCTTTCGTCCCTGCGGGACACGCTTAACGTTAAACCGCTTAAAAACATTAAAAAGCACTTCAATGTATGATCAAAGGCGCTCTAACGTTCAATAAAGAAAAACCAAAAATCCCCCCGACAGCAAGGCCCCCGGTGAACGCAAAGCGGGTGTGTCGCCATGCGACGCACCCGCTCCCTATACGGCTAACTCTTGCTGTCCAATTACGCATTATCCACTGCATGCTTCTGCGCTTCCTCGGAGCGCATCTCCGCTTCCTTCAGCTCGACGGCCGCGTCCTCGGCTTCTTCTTCGGTCAATTCCTTCTGCGGCGCCAGTATCGTGACGACGACCAGATCCGGATCGGATTTGATCTTAACGCCCGGCGGCGCCGGAATATCGCGGACGAGCAAGTTTTCGCCGACGCCGAGGGTTGTAATGTCCACTTCGATCGACTCCGGAATGTTCGCCGGCAGACATTCCGCTTCCACTTCGTGAACGACAACTTGCATGATGCCGCCTTCCCGCACGCCGGCGGAATCGCCGGCAAACTCAAGACGCACATGGGTTCTGATCTCTTCGTTCATGTTTACTTTCAACAAGTCGACATGAAGCACCTGCCGCGAAATTTCGTCCCGGTGAACATCGGCAATCATAACGTTCTGCTTGCCGCCGGCAGGTAAGCTCAGCTCGAGCACCGCGTTCGGATGGGAACGAAGAAGCGCAAGCAGCTCCTTCTCCTCCACCGCGACGGGGGTGGGAGCGATTTCCCGTCCGTAGAGCACGCCCGGCACTTTGCCTTGATGCCTTAAGTTGCGAAGCTCGCTTTTGGTGCGGCCCTCTCTCGCTACGGCTGTCAGGGATTGGGTCATGATATGGAAACCTCCTATAAGTTTTGCGGAGCGGTTCTCCTCTGATTTTACTTCGCAGCAAAATCTTGCATCGGAAGCATAAGCTCGGTTTTGCGGAGCGATTCTCCACTGAGATTACTTCGTCGCAAAATCCTGCATCGGAAGCATAAACTTAAGCAAGTCGATTTCCATTAGGTTTCCCTATCAGGCCCAATTTAAAACCGTGCTGATCGAATCAGTATCGTTCCTTCGGCCGTCCAAACGATTCGTTATTTTGTCGAACGTTCCTTTTTGGCTTTGGCACGGGCCCTAATCTTCTCCGCGTAACCCGCCTTGTTCGTTTGCCGTTCTCTTGCGATCGCCAGATCCCCGGCCGGCACGTCGTTCGTAATGGTCGAGCCCGCTACCACGTACGCTCCTTCTCCGATCTTAACCGGAGCGATTAGGTTGACGTTGCTGCCGATAAACGCGTTATCCGCGATCTCCGTCAGCGATTTGTTGTAACCGTCGTAATTGACGGTAATGGCGCCGCAGCCGATATTGACGTCGCTGCCGACCTTGGCGTCGCCTACATAGCTCAAATGCGATACCTTGCTGCCGTCGCCGAGCGAGGCGTTTTTCAGCTCGACGAAATCGCCGATTTTACAGCCTTTGCCGAGCTTGGAGCCCGGACGCAGGTTGGCGTAGGGACCGACTGCGCTATCGTCGCCGATGACCGAATCGTTCACGACGGAATATTTCACGGATGCGCCGTTGCCGACGGTCGAGCCGGAAATTTCCGCGTTCGGTCCGATGACCGCGTCTTCGCCGATCACCGTCTTGCCCTTCAGCACCGAGCCGGGATAAACGACCGTATCCGGACCGATCTCGACCTCGGCCTCGATATACGTGGCATCGGGATCGATCAACGTCACGCCGTTCGTCATATGCATCCGGTTAATCCGCTGGCGCATAAGCTTCTCCGCTTCCGCAAGCGCGATCCGGTCGTTGACCCCGATCGCTTCCGCGTTGTCGTCCGTGCACCAGCCCTGAATGTTCTCTCCCGCTTCGCGGAAGATGCGGATGACGTCGGTCAAATAATATTCGCCTTGCGCGTTGTCGTTCGTCACTTTCGCCAGCGCCGCAAACAGCTTTTTATTGTCAAAAATATACGTGCCCGTATTGATCTCGCGGACCGCCGCCTCCTGCGGCGAGCAATCCTTCTGCTCCACGATGCGCTCCACCGTTCCGTCCGCGCCGCGGATAATCCGCCCGTAGCCGGCCGGATTGTCGAACACCGCCGTCATGATCGTCGCAGCGGCTCCGCTCTTCAGATGCAGCTCTTTCATCGCTTGAATCGATTCGGCCTTCACCAGAGGCGTATCGCCGCAAATGACGACGGTCAGCCCTTCCTCGGCCCCAAGCAGCGGCTCCGCCTGGCGAACGGCATGGCCGGTTCCGCATTGCTGCTCCTGCAGCACGTATTCCGCCGCGTCGCCGAGATAGCTTTTGACCGCTTCCGCTCCGTGGCCGACAATGACGACGGTTCTCTCGCATTCAACTTGGCCGACCGTATGAAGCACATGTCCGACCATCGGTTTGCCCGCTACTTGATGAAGCACTTTATATAATTTCGATTTCATCCGCTTGCCTTGACCTGCCGCAAGCACGATAGCCATAGTTTTCAATGGTGAGTCCTCCCGTTATGCCGCCTTGCTGCGATTCCGTTAGGCCGCGCGATGACCGGCATTTTTTCCCGCCGAAACCGTCTGTCCTTGAAAAATAAAGACGACGCAATTCGTTTCGGCATGCTCTTCAAAAATATATCCCATCTCGGGCAAAAAGAAAAGAGAGCCTCCGCGGCTCTCTTCCCTATACCCCAATAGCGCTAATTAAGCTCCTTCTTCAATGGCCACTTCTTCCGTAGCGGCCCGCTCATATTCGGCGAGCACGGCAACTTGAATTTTCTCCCGAGTGGTCGAAGAAATCGGATGAGCGATATCCCGAAATTCTCCATCCGGGGTACGCTTGCTCGGCATTGCGACGAACATGCCATTGTTGCCGTCAATCACGCGGATATCGTGAACGACGAATTCATTATCAATGGTAATCGAAGCAATTGCCTTCATGCGACCTTCCGAATTTACACGGCGGAGTCTGACATCAGTAATTTGCATTTGTGTTCACCACCTTGTCTATGTGAGACTTGGTGTATACTTTCCACACTTGCTAACGAATTCCTGCTGCCTTTTTGCCAAAATTAAGCACTTGATAAAATATTTTTTCGTCTTTTCATATTTTTCGTTCTTATTCGACATTGATCGATGCGATCAATTCGATTTCGACAAGCACGTCCTTCGGCAGCCTTGCGACTTCCACGGCCGATCGGGCCGGTTTGTGATCCCCGAAATAGGAGGCATAGATGCCGTTGACGGCGGCGAAGTCGTTCATGTCCTTCATAAATACGGTCGCCTTGACCACGTCGCGGAACGTCGCGCCCGCTGCGGCAAGCACCTCTTGCAAGTTGCGGAACACTTGATGGGTTTGCTCCTCGATGCCGCCGTTCACCAGCTCGCCTTCCGCCGTGAGCGGAATTTGGCCGGACGTAAACAGAAGATTTCCAAGCTTGATCGCTTGCGAATAAGGCCCGATGGCGGCCGGAGCTTTCTCCGTCGAAACCGGTACCGGTTGTAGTTTCGTCATATCAGACATCTCCTTCCCGTTTTAAGCGAAATAGTTGCCGGGCAGCACCGTCGTATGCTTCGTCTTCAGATCGACGGCGCTCAGCTTGGCCAGCGATACGTAATCCTCGAGCAGCCTCTCCTCCAGATCCACCTCGCCGGATTCCACGAACACCCCGACACCGGCAACGGTCGCTTTAAATTCGTATAACAGGTCCATCATGCCTTGAATCGTTCCGCCCGCCTTCATGAAGTCGTCGATAATAAGGACGCGGGACTGCTCCTTCAAAGCGCGTCTTGCCAGCGACATCGTCTGAATCCGCTTGTTCGAGCCGGAAACGTAATTGATGCTGACCGCCGAGCCTTCCGTCACCTTGTTGTCCCTGCGCACAATGACGACCGGCAAATTCAAGCAATTGGCCGTTGCATACGCAAGCGGAATCCCTTTCGTCTCCACGGTCATAATGACGTCGATTTGCCGGCCCGCGAAAGCGGTCGCGAACATGCGCCCGACATCGTTCAGCAGCTCCGGCTGGCCGAGCATGTCGGTCATGTATAAATAGCCGCCGGGCAGCACCCTGTCCGGCTGCTCCAGCTCGCGGCAAATGTTCGTCATAATGCCAAGCGCGGCTTCCTTGCTCATTTTTGGAATATATTTAACGCCGCCAGCCGCCCCTGCAAGCGTGTGCAGTTCGCCGAAACCTTCTTCTTCGAAAACTTCTTTAATAATAGCCAGATCTTCGCTGATGGAAGACTTGGCCGATTGGTATCGCTCGGCAAAAGCTGTCAGCGATATTAACGTGTGGGGACGGCTTAGCAGGTATTGTGTCATTTCTACCAATCTGGCGCTTCGCTTTAACTTTTTCAATTCACAACCCCCCACTAAATCCGAATATTATATTGTCAATATATCATTTATATACGGATTTAATCAAGAAGCACGTCATCGTTATGTAAGCATTCTTACCACATACACTTCTTTGCAAAATCCTCGCAGCCCGTTATAGATCCGGGCCAGCTTGGCCTCCTTCGATACGAGCCCGAAAACCGTAGGCCCGCTGCCGGACATGAGCACGCCGTCGGCTCCAAGCCGCTGCATGCTTTCTTTCAACTGCAGCACTTCCGGATACAGCTTCAGCGTGACGTCCTCCAGAACGTTCCCGAGCCCGGCGCATATGTCGTTAAAATCGCCGCGCCGGATCGCGGAAAGCATATTCGCCGCGGACGGATGGCGTCCGATTTCGTTCGCCCGCAGCTTGCCGTACACGTCGGCCGTCGACACGTTGATGGGCGGCTTGGCGAGCACCACCCAGCAGCCCGGCGGGTTCTCGATCTTCTCCAGCTTCTCCCCCCGACCGGTAGCAAGCGCGGTTCCGCCGGTTACGCAGAACGGCACGTCCGAGCCGAGCTCCGCGCCGAGCCGGCACAGCTCGTCCTCCGGTATTTGCAGTCCCCAGAGACGGTTTAAGCCGCGGAGCGCGGCCGCAGCGTCGCTGCTGCCTCCGGCGAGGCCGGCCGCGACCGGAATTTTTTTGTCCAAATGTATGTATACGCCTTTGCGGACGTCGTAGCGTTCTTTAATCAGCTTGGCGGCCTGGAAGGCTAAATTTTTCTCGTCAAGCGGTATGTAGCCGGCCTGGCTGGATATGATAATGGTATCGCGCGGAAGCTCCTCCATCTCAAGCCGGTCGGCGAGGTCGACCATCGTCATAATCATTTCGACTTCATGGTATCCGTCTTCGCGCTTACGGATCACATCAAGCAGCAAATTGATTTTGGCGGGTGCTTTTTCGTATATTTTCATCCGTTATTTCTCCCGTTCGTTTCGTTAGCTTAAGCCCCATTATAACAAACGGATACAAGAAAAGCTAAGAGTTATGCTGCTTAGACAGCATGCCCTTAGCTAAGCGGTTAAGAACGGTTCGCGGACGCTTTGCGAATGATTTACGGACGGTCCGACTTGGCTGCGGCCTGCTCCGCAAGCTGAATGGCCCGTTTCACCATGTTGCCCGCGTCTTTGGCCTTGATGCCTCCCCAGCCTTCTTGCTCGACGGTGTTATAGAAACCGAGATCCTTCGCCAGCTCCGTCTTCAGCTGCTCCGACATGACGCTCCTTCTTCTGCGGCTCATCGCCTATCCCTCCCGTAAATTAATCCGTTGGAACATGCCTAGTATGCCCCTCGGACGTTCGTTTCATGCGAAGGCCGATGCGCACAAAAAAAAGCGCGGAGCAAGCCGCGCCTAATTTCCGGCCGTAAAGCCGGATTTATATTCGGATGTGGTCCTCATCTTTGAACAACGGCCGATCGCCGCTATCCTCAATGCTGGATATAGGTGATACGGACTTGACCTTCATCATTGCACACGGTCACTTCCACCGACTCTGTCAGTATATCCGCATAACTGTAGGAGACGCGCTTGAATGCGTTCTGCTCCTGATCCAGTTTGACAATGAAAACAGAAGGGTAGGTTTCTTCCAACACACCGGTACGTTCGATGGTCTTACGCCGGCCACCGTTTGCTCGAAGACGGATTTTTGAGCCTACATGGGCTTCCAAGCTGCGTTTAATTTCCAATAGCGCGTTTTTTGCCATTGTCCACTACCACCTCTTTCCCTGTCCATTATAACCAAAAAGAGGGGGTTTGTCAAACAAAGCAAAATATTATATCAGCGAACCCGTTTTTCTGTCAACGTTGTTTTCACCCATTTTTTCTAATATGATAAAAAATTATCCGTTTTGCTCCAATCAAACGATGCCTGCCTGAGGCGGAGCGGATTCCATCAGCTTCGGTATCGGCATGCCGATCCGGTATTTGCCCATCGTCTCGATGCCTCCGACGCCGTCGACGCCGCTGATTGTTCCGTGTATGACATCGGACAGATTGATCGGATCGCGGATCGACGTATAGCTGGCTTTAATTGCGATGTAAACCGGGTCGAGCGCATGGATCAAAATGCGCGCCGGCGAGCTGGCAAAGTTCGATCCGCTTTGCAGAAGCGCTTCGAAATGCGACTGGCAGGCGCCGGCGATGACGATCAGGCCGTCGCGGTTTTTTTCGTACTGTCTGGCCACATGCACCGCGTTTACGAAGTTTTGCGAATTTTTGTAGCTGCTGAGGCTGTACAAATCTTGACCTTGGCGGTTTTTCAAGACGCCGTCATGGCCCGTTATCACCACGATATCGGGCTGTATTTCCGGAAGGAGGCGGAGCAGGATGTCCGCCATTCGGGACTCGTGGACATGGATGCCGTGGGCGGGGACGCGCATGGTTGTGTAAAGCTGCATGCTTTTGCGCAAATAGTTGCTGTCTCCGTCCAAATGCAGCACCTTGCCGGGCACTTCGAAGAACGCCTGATTGGCAGGCGCGGAAGGCATTCTGCCGGATATGGACGCTTGCTGCTCCTTCTGCCGGCGCTTGATCGTATCGTTCATTTTGACTCGAACCTGCTGTGCGGCAATCGTCGATTCCGGATCCCGGACAATAGACAGGTCTTGCACCGGCGCGTCCGCAAGAAGGCGGTAGTCGGTGCCTTTCAATATGGCCAAGTCTGAGCTTAAGTCTTCAATCCGAAATAATACATCGCCCCCGTACGACTTGCGGACGACCAGGTCCCCTGGATTCATCGGTTCATCACCTCTTACGTCTATCCTATGGGCAGACGCACGGAATGGTGCGAACGACTTGAGAACGGGAGTCCCGCGCCTTCCGTCAGCTCCAGCCTTCCTCCAGCATAGCGCGGCTGATGCGGGCGAATTCCTCCAGCGAAAGCGTCTCTCCCCGGCGCGAAGGCTCGATGCCGCAGCGCGTCAGCAGCTGCAGCACCGCCTCGCGGCGCTCCTTGCCGGCCATCGCCGTCAAATTGTTCGCCAGCGTCTTGCGGCGCTGCGCGAAGCTGGCCTGAACGACGCGGAAGAAGTGTTCTTCGTCGGGAACGTCTACGGGCGGCTTGTCCCGCAGCGTCAGCTTAATAACCGCCGAATCGACGTTCGGCTGCGGAATAAAGACGGTATGCGGAACGGTGCATACAAGCTTCGGCTCGCAATAGTATTGGACGGCCACGCTGAGGCTGCCGTAATCTTTGCCGCCGGGCTTCGCGGCCATCCGCTCGGCCACTTCCTTCTGAATCATGACGACGATATGCTCCAGCGGCAGCCGCTCCTCGAGCAGCTTCATGAGGATCGGCGTCGTGACGTAATACGGCAAATTCGCCACGACGCTTATGCCCGCTACGCCGGCGAATTGCTCGTCGAACAGCTTGCGCAAATCCAGCTTCAGCACATCGCCGTGCACAACTTGAACGTTGTTCTTCTCCGCGAAAATATCGTTCAAAATCGGAATAAGCCGATTGTCGATTTCGACGGCCGTCACCTTGCCCGCCGCCTCCGCGAGCTGCTCCGTGAGCGCTCCGATGCCCGGGCCGATCTCGAGGGCTCCTTTCGTTTCGTCAAGCTCGGCCGCATCCACGATTTTATTCAAAATGTTCTGGTCGATCAGAAAGTTCTGTCCCAAGCTTTTCTTGAACGAAAAGCCGTATTTCGCAATAATTTCTTTCGTTCGCCTCGGCGTTCCGACGTCTTCCGATCTTTTGGCGCGCACCGATTCGCTCATTGGCCTTCACTCCCGTTCTCGTCCTCGTTGTTTCCCGTCCGTTCCGCTTCCATCGCGCGATAGGCGGCGACAAACTCTTGCTTCGTTATGCGAAAGCTGGTGCAGCGCTTATAAAACTGCTTGCCGTTCGCGTATCCGATGCCGAGCAGCTTGCCCATCTTCAGTCTCCGCTCGGCGGCTTCCGGATGGACGATAAGGCCGGCATCCATTAAGTCTTCCCAAGTAATTTCGCTTTTTTCCCCGGGAGCCGCTTCGGTCCGCACATGGGCAAGCGCTTCGCGGATCGATTCCGGCGATGCGTTCTCGATGCCGATATCCCCTTTATGCTCCGCTTTCTCCTGCGGCAGAAAGGCATGCTTGCAGCCCGGCACGCGCTGCGCGACGATTTTGCGGATCCTCTCGCCGGCGTGATCGGGATCGGTGAACAAAATAACGCCCCGTCTCTCCTGCGCAAGCTTGATCCGGCGCAGCACGTCCTCTCCGATCGCCGAACCGTTCGTTTCGATCGTGTCCGCTTCCACGGCGCGCTTAATGGCGGCCGTGTCGTCCTTGCCCTCTACGACAATCACTTCTTTAATCACCCGGTTCATCCTTTCTTCGCAGCAATACAAAAAGAAGAGGCATTGCCTCTTCTTATCATGGCATAATTTAAATCATAATTACATTGCAACACTCAACGAACTGTTGTCGTTTAATAAATACGGCTTCTTCTTAGCTGGCCGAAGGTTTCGTCGGGCCAAGCACATAGACGGTGTAACCCTTCTTTTTCCCGAATTTGACCGCATAGGAAGAGCTGTCGAAATAAATGTCGATTTTGTTGCCCGTAATGGCGCCACCGGTATCCTCCGCTCTGCGGAAACCGATTCCCTCGATATAGACCCACCAGCCAAGCGGAATGACATCCGGATCTACCGCGATGGTCCGGCCTTCTTCCACCTTCGTGCCGGATGCCGTAATGCCGTATTGCGGATGGCTTTCGTCTTTGCCGGTCGACTCCGTATCGGCCGTATACGCGGTCAACGTTACGTTGTTCAGCACTTTTTTCGGCTTGAACGTCACGCCGCCCTTCGTAACGGACGTTGCGGCGAGCGTGGTGACGTTAGGGGTCGTTTTTTTGGTGCCGACCGCTACGATCTTGTTGACTGCGGGTTGCTCGACCACTTTGCTGACAATTTTTTTGGAAACGAGCTGGCCGTCTTCGTAGACCTTTTCGATCTGCTCGACGACGACGCCTTCCTGGCCGCTTTGCACCAGCTTCTCTTTGCCCTTCTCCAGCGTAGGGTCTTCTTTCTTGATAATCGTAAACGGCACGCTTCGCTCCGCTTGCGACACATGGGTGTCGACCCGGACCACCGTCACGCTCGAAACTCCGGTTAACGGAGCCGTAAGCGCCGGCGTGACCTTGTCGGATTCGCGAATCTTAATATTTAATTCGTCAATCGCTTCGCCCACTGTTTCCTTCGTTGTGTATAACGTCTGCAGCTTTCCGTCCGCCTTCACGGTAAGCTTCACCGCATGATTGATTTCGATCCGGTCTCCGTCCTTAATGCCGGCATTCAGCGGAACGGACACCTCGTCATACGGGCCTATCGTGATGGACTTTTCCTCCAGCAGGTCTTGCAGAGCCCACTTCTTGGTCTTGACGACCGTCTCCTGCCCGTTTACTACCAGGGATACGCTTTTTTCAGTCGTTCCGTACAACAATACCAAAAACATGAAAGTCATAGCGATCGAGATAATGGCACTCAATAAAATCAAACGAAAGTTTTCATGCTTCCATCGCCATGCGAAAGACATGCTGGATGATCGTTGCCCATGGGTGTGTCTTACGTCGCCCATTTCTTCGGTCCTCCTTCATAGTCCCGCCGCTAGTGTTACGCATGATTCATTAGCGCGACTATTGAAATATGGCGTGCGGCAGCACGCATATCCAGTATTCTCTTCTCATCCATTGCCGCCCGGCAGCGTCGCCTGCCGACAGCCCGGCCCTCCCGGCTTCAAAATAAAAAGAAGCCTTCGACAGAGGATCTGTTTCGTGGCTTCCCGAAAAAACACATGGAAAATGGATGCACGAGGTTGATCGCTCTCTATTGCGCTTACGAGGTTAGCTGTCGGGTTTGGGCAAGAGAGCTGCCCTATTCGCGGTCAGCCGCTCATGGCGGCCTTGGCGAAATTCACCCCAAGATGAAATCAATGACTCTAAGCGTCTGCCTCGCTCCGTGACAGCCGATCGCTTATCGCCTGGTTCCCCCGTTCTCCGTTCGGAGATTAAGCGTTACTGGAAATCCGATACAAATCATTTTTAAGTTCTGAAATGAATCATACCTTCATCCGATGCCGATTGTAAAGAAGCTTTAAAAGTCGCTATAAGCGATTTATTCGGATATTTCCAGAAAATATGAGCGATTTAAGCGACAAAAATTAGTTTTTTCGCTCCCTTTCACATTCCTGCTTCTTTTTTGAGCGTTTTTCACAATAGTCTGAAACATTTTTTTCCATTTTCAGTCGTAATCCGGCCGATTTCCTCCACCGTTTTGCCGGTAATTTCGGCCGCTGCCTCGGCCACAAGAGCGACATAGGAAGTCTCATTTCTCTTTCCTCTAAATGGATGAGGGGCCAAATACGGGCAATCCGTTTCGATCAACAACCGGTCAAGCGGCACCTTGGCAAGCACCTCTTTCGGAACCCGGGCGTTCTTGAACGTTACCGGTCCGCCAAATGAAATATAAAAATTCATGTCGAGGCACAGCTTGGCCGTCTCCCAGCTCCCGGAGAAGCAGTGCATGATTCCGCCGACTTCGGAGGCGTGCTCCTCTTTCAGGATGCGGACCACGTCTTCATGGGCGTCGCGGTTATGGATGACGATCGGTTTTTTGACTTTTTTCGCCAGCGCAATCTGCTCTCTGAACTTTTGCTGCTGCAGCTCCTTCGGCGACGTATCCCAATGATAATCCAGCCCGATTTCACCGATCGCGACAACTTTCGGATGCGCGGACAACCGCTCGATCCATTCCAAGTCCCCCGGCTGCATATCGATCGTATCGACCGGATGCCAGCCGACGGCCGCGTAGATGAAATCGTATTGTTCGGCCAAAGCGATCGTCGACGGAATCGTCTCGCGGTTAAAGCCGATGTTCACGATCAGCTCGACGCCCGCTTCGCGTGCCCGTTTAATGACTTCGCTGCGATCGTTGTCGAATTTTGAAGAGTCGAGATGGGCATGCGTGTCAAATAACATATTGTTGTTTCCTCCTGTATGATCTTCCTATATATAGTTGTTTTTCCTTAATAACTACACGGGAAATGATTGGTTTCCCGGGTGAGGCTGCATAAGCGGTTATTAAAATCTTTCCGCTTGACGGGCGTCCAATTTGAACAATTCCCGAATGCCTGCCGGCAGCCGGCCGGCAGCCCTCAGAAGCGGCTCCTCCGGGTAATACAGATGATATTGCCCTTGGTGAAGCCCGGTTATCGAGCGCACGATGTCCGATTTACGCGAAATTTCGTTCAAATGGTCTTGTTCGTCCAGGAGCAGGATCGGCGTTTTTTCTTCTTTTTCGCCTTTTTTAGTGTCCGGTCGGTATACGTCGTAAGGCTGGTCGTACGGAAAATCGATTTCCATATGATAATCCGGATGGAGCCCGATCATGCGCCACTGCTCCTCGATTTCGTTCAGAAGCTTTTCATCCGGGTTGTCCAGCGTTATGTATTTATAAAGCCGGCGGTTCAAGAACCGGTCGCACAAATCGCGGAGCAGATCGTCGTCCTCCTCCGCCCACTCCCCGAAGGCCGTTTGGACAAGCGACTCGTCCAGCTTCAAATAGGAAGGAACGTCAATCGTTCCTTCCAATAAAGCTTGAAGCGGCTTCGGCATATATTGGAACGAATAACCCGTTTCGTAAAGCTCGCGGGCTCTGCGGAAAATTTGCCGCAATATAATTTCCGAGCTTCTCGTAACCGGGTGGAAATAAATTTGCCAGTACATCTGATAACGGGACATTAAATAATGCTCCACGGCGTGCATCCCGCTTTCCTTGACGACGATGCTCCCTTGGTGCGGCCTTAACACGCGAAGTATCCGCTCTAAATCGAAAGTCCCATAATGGACGCCCGTATAATAAGCATCCCGAAGCAGATAATCCATCCGGTCCGCGTCGAGCTGGCTCGATATTAAACTTACCACAATCGGCTTCGTGTAGGTCCGTCGAATGACCGACGCCACCTTCTCCGGAAAATCTTCGGATACGCCGCGCAGCACGCGGTTCACTTCCGTATTTTCCAATATAATTTTGCAAGTCCATTGCTCATGATGCGTGTCGAATACTTGCTCGAGCGAATGGGAGAAAGGGCCGTGCCCGACATCGTGCAGCAAGGCGGCGCAAAGCGACACCAATCTTTCGCTTTTGGGCCAGTCCGGATAACCGTGCCGCTCGAACTGGGAAATGATTTTTCGCGTAATTTCGTAAACGCCAAGCGAGTGGGAAAAACGGCTATGCTCGGCCCCGTGAAACGTCAAATACGAAGTTCCGAGCTGCCGGATTCGGCGCAAGCGCTGGAATTCCTTCGTATTAATCAAATCCCAGATCGTTTGATCCTGAACATAAACGTAATTGTGAACCGGATCTTTGAACACTTTTTCTTCGCTCAGCCGTTTTTTCATAATGTCCCTCCTTAAAAGTTTTGTGTGAGTTGCGATACAACTCGCTACAGAACAAAACTTGCTTCGTAAGCATAGGCTAAAGTTTTGTGTGAGTTGCGATACAACTCGCTACAGAACAAAACTTGCTTCGTAAGCATAGGCTAAAGTTTTGGGTAAGCGGGGCTCCTTTCGAAGCATAAGCCTATGTTCAAAATTTCGACACAACCCATGTTTTTCATGTCGAAAAATGTCGTAATATAGTTTCCAAATTGTCGAAGCTGATGTATTCTATAGTAAGTTTAATAGTTCTCTACTGTTTAGTCAGCGCGTGATAGACAGCTATACTGCAGGATTCCTCTGCGATTGACTATAATGGTAAAGGCTGGTATTATAGTACTTATAAATATAAAAAAACTATGTCGAATAGTGACGAAACATTTTTTTTGAGAGGGGAACTTTGAAATGATGAAATCAACTGGTATTGTACGCAAAGTCGATGAACTGGGCCGCGTCGTAATTCCGATTGAATTGCGCCGCACACTTGGCATTGGCGAGAAAGACGCATTGGAAATTTACGTAGACGGCGAACGCATCATGCTGAAAAAATATGAACCTGCTTGCATCTTCTGCGGCAATGCAGAGAACGTTTCTTACTTTAAAGGAAAAATCGTTTGCCATATTTGTCTCTCGGAAATGCCTACTCCTGTGACAAAATAAAAAAAATCAGTTATAATAGAGTTATCCAATTTGTTAATTCTAACCTTTTTAATACTCCTTGATGCCTTCCTGCGCTAGAACCCGGCCGGGAAGGTCCTTTTTTTGTCCGGAACCCCGACCGAATCCACATGCTGCGACTGACTTCCCGGCTCACTCTTATCGATTGACCGCATTATAAACGTCCCGTTTGGGTACCCCTCTATCGTTCGCAACTTTCTTGATCGCTTCTTTTCTGCCGTAAGTGGCTTCATAATAACTTACATGCGCTTCCAGATCAAGCTGTGCCCACCAAGCGTCTTCCGCTCCTTCGCCGCTGCCCGGTTTCCGCCCTTCCACAACCAAACAATACTCGCCAAGCGGCGGATGCTCTTCGAGCCTTGCAAGACATTCCGAAATCATCCCTCTCGCCACTTCCTCATGACGCTTGGTCAACTCCCGAACCATGGCTATGCGCCGGTCTCCCCACGCCTCCAGCATCGCCGACAACGTTCGACCTAATCGATGCGGCGATTCGTAGAGAATGATCGTTTCTTCCAATTTGCCGCAATGGTCCAGCCATTCGCCCAGCGGTTTTTTGTCCCGGGGCGGAAATCCGACGAACGCGAACCGCTCCGTGGAAAGACCCGAAACGATTAGCGCCGACAATGCCGCATTGGCGCCCGGAACGGGAACGACCGGTATCGCTTCGGCGGCCGCAAGGGCTACGAGATCCGCCCCCGGATCCGAGATGGCGGGAAGACCCGCGTCGCTGACGAGCGCAATCGACTTTCCTTCCTGCAGCAAACGGATCAATTCCGGCCCGCTGGCCTGTTTATTATGCTCATGATAGCTAACCAATCGCGTCTGGATGTCGTAATGGGTAAGCAGCTTCCTCGTTTGTCTCGTATCTTCCGCCGCAATCAAGTCCGCTTCCTTCAACGTCCGCACCGCGCGAAACGTCATATCCTCCAAGTTTCCGATCGGCGTCCCGACCAAATAAAGCGTTCCAACTTCATGTTGCCCGCCGAAGCTTTTTTGTACATGTATGCTCATCCGCTATAAAGCTCCTCCCGCCCTTTAAACGATTATAAGAGAGTATAAATCTCACATCATATATTGGGCTAATATGTCTCGCCGAAACGGTTCATTCGTATGTCTTGGACGACGAAGTCGTTTCAACTTTGATAAACCGCAATCGGCGGCAACACGCGAAGCTCGGGTTTTCCGTCCCGGATCGCTTCGATTAGCACCATATTCGCTTCCTTGTCCATTTTCGGATGGATGAATTGTACCCGCTTCGGCTCCAGACGCCATTTTCTCATCGTCTCCGAAATTTCGACGAAACGCGACGGACGATGCACCATGCTCACTTTGCCGCCCGTCCGAACCGCCCTTGAACACGCTTCGATAACGTCTTCCAGCGTGCAATGAATTTCGTGCCTTGCGATCGAGTAATGCTCATTGACGTTCGGATCGCCCGAGCTTGTCGCCATATAAGGCGGATTAACCGTCACCGCGTCATAATATCCGTTCAGCCGTTTACCGTAATCCTTCAAATCCTCTTCAATAATGCGGATCCGATGTTCCAGGCCGTTCATGCGCACGCTGCGCCTTGCCATATCCGCCAGCCGCGGCTGGATTTCGACCGCATCGATTTGCGCTTCCGTTCGAGTGGTCAAAAGCAAAGGAATAACGCCGTTCCCCGAGCACAAATCGAGAATGCGGCCTCGCTTCGGCACCGTCGCAAACTTTGACAGCAAGACCGCATCCAACGAGAAGCTGAACACTTCCCTGCTTTGGATAATGCGAAGACCGGTATCGGTCATCAAATCATCCACCCGTTCGCCTTGTTCCAAATTGATCAGTTGTTCCACCCTGGCTGCTCCTCTTTCTCACAATATCCGTATTTACCGATTTACATACAAATATACCGTCCTTGTCGACAAGGACGGTATCCAAAAGCTTACTTGCTCAAGAAGGATAAACAGAACAAGCAGTCGCCTTCCGTACGCAAATGACCGTAATAAACGTTGCAAATATGAAACCCTTCGTTGTAAAGACGCGCCAGATTGTCGTAACCTTCACCGACCGTATTGGCATCCGGTTCCTCGGTCTCCGAAGCCTGTTGCGGCGTCTCCTCTTTCGATTCCTCCGGTCCCGGAAGCTTGTCCGGCTCCGGTACGGCCGCGGCGTGAATGCGATCGGACTCCGTTTCTTTCTTCAAAATTTTGCGAAGCTGGCTGTTCTCCAGCGTCAGAAGCTTATTCTGCTCCAGAAGTTCCTTCATTAACTGCTTGAGTACTCCCAATTCCGAATAAATATGACCCATTCGGCTATCCAGCTCGTCAATTTGTATAAATATATCTTTGTTCTCCAAGTTCCCACCCCAGAGCTTTCGAACATAATGACTTGCCGTCCGGAAAACTATCGCCGCCGCAAGCCGCGTTATTTGACAACCACGTCGTCAAGCGGCATTTCCTTCGGCTTGCCCTGCATATCAAACAAATGGACAAACACGGTTTTACCCGACGGATTGATACCCGTTACTTTGCCTTCGCCTAAGGAGGTGATGACGATTTTGCCGACAGCCGGCATCTCCTCGCGAACGCTCTCGTAATTGTCATGCTCGAACTTCAAGCAGCACATGAGCCGCCCGCATAGCCCCGAAATCTTGGTCGGATTAAGCGATAGGCTCTGGTCCTTCGCCATCTTGATGGACACAGGCTCGAAATCGCCGAGCCATGACGAGCAGCAGAGGACTCGTCCGCACGGTCCGATGCCGCCAAGCATCTTCGCCTCGTCGCGTACGCCGATTTGGCGAAGCTCGATTCGCGTTCGGAACACGCTGGCCAAATCCTTCACAAGCTCCCGGAAATCGACCCGGCCTTCCGCCGTGAAATAAAAAATGATTTTATTGCGGTCAAACGTAAATTCGACGTCTACCAGCTTCATTTGAAGCTGGTGGTCTTTTATTTTGTCCAGGCATATGCCAAAAGCGTTTTTGGCTGCTGCCCGATTTTCTTCCACCATCATCGCGTCCGCTTCATTGGCTACGCGAATTACTTTTTTTAACGGGAGAACGACATCCGATTCATCGACTTGCTTCTGACCAACCACGACTTTTCCATACTCGATGCCCCGGGCCGTCTCGACAATGACATGCTGATCCTTGTCTATCTGGTGCAGGTCCGGGTCAAAATAATAGATTTTACCCGCCTTCTTAAAGCGGACGCCCACGACATTATACAAGGAATTAGCCCTCCTGTAGGTTAACCAAAAGTTGCTCGAAAGCAAGCTGGCTCGGCACATTGGCCCTTATTCGTTTGCCGGCCTCGAACGTATGCTCGATGCAGGCAATCCAACCTTCGCTTGAGCGGTCAAAAGCGTGTTTGCTTATCCAATCCAACTGATCTATATAAACGATTTTGTCTTGCCTTCCGGCTTGAAATTGAATCATGTCCTTATAAAACAAAGCGAGCAGTGAAAGAAGAAGCTGGGGGTTGTCTCCCAGTCCGTTCTTAAACAGCCGCTGCTGCGCGGTGATCATTGCAGCCGTGAAACGGGTGATACTCTCCTTGCCTAATTGTATCACTTCGTTTCTGATTTCTGCAAACTGATTCTGTTGGAGAATTTCTCTAGCTCCATCCAGCCCCGAGGACAAATAAACCGCTGCCCTCGCAAGCAGCGGCGGCGCGCCTTCCGCCGTCAAGATGTCCAGCATGGCTTCCGGAGCAACGGGAAGAAAAGGCACCGATTGCGTTCTGGATCGGATGGTGGGCAGTACCGCCAGCCTGTTATCGGTGATCAATATGGCCGTAACCGGCGACAGCGGCTCTTCGAGAAATTTCAGCAAGCTGTTGGCCGCTTGAACCGTCATCGTCTCCGCCTGCTCGACGATGTATACTTTCCTTCCCGTACCGGTTCCCCGATAAGCGAACTCTTGCTGAAGCTGACGAATTTGTTCGATTTTGATCGACTGCCCGGCCGGCGCCAATTGAATAAGATCAGGCTGGTTGCCGTGCTCGAACTTCCGGCATTCCAAGCATTCGCCGCACGCGTCGTCGCCTCCGGCGGAACAGAAGAGCGCTTTGGCGAAGGCAAGCGCCATAGCCTTTTTGCCCGTGCCGGGGGGACCGTGGAACAAATAGGCGTGCGACACTTTACCGCTCCGCAAGGCGTGCCGCAGCATTTGTTCCGCTTTCCGCTGGCCGGCCAGCTGCTCCATCCTTAACATTCGAAATATTCCTTCCTTAGTACAAAAAATTTATAAGCAAACCGCGAATTTCGCCTATTTTACTGAGCAGCTCGATGCGCCCTTCCTCGCTGTTCAACAGCTCCTCGGCCATCGAAACCAACGCTTCGTCGACCTCGTCCAGCAGCTTATATCGTTTGATGCGCCCTCTGCGGTCGAACCCCCGTACATCTTTAATCCCGATTCCTTGACGAACCGTATCCTCCAGAAACCGCTTGACCATATTCCGGTACAATCTCAGCTCCCGGACCGTCATATGGCGGGCCAGCCGTTCGCCCTGAGCATGGATATCCTGCAGCTTCTGCTGCAGCTCCTCTTGCGACCGCTTGGCGTCCTGGTGGACCAGCGCCTCCGAGAAGCTGAACGGCTGGACGCTTCTTGCGCCGGAATCGCCGGTTGCCCGGCTTTGCCCCAACGGGCGAATGGACGGATCAATTTTCATTCGCTGTCACAACCTATCGTCGTTCAAAAATGTTCGAATCGTTCAACCGGCAGAACAAACACGGCCGCGCCGCCGACTTGTACCTCTACCGGGAACGGAATGTAGGAATCCGTGGAGCCCCCGATCGGCGATACCGGCGTAACAAGCTGATCGCGCACTTTGCAGCTATTGCGTATGACTTGCAATACTTCATGTACGCGCTCGTCCTCGATACCGATCATGAAGGTTGTGTTGCCCGCTCGCAGGAATCCTCCCGTGCTCGCCAATTTCGTCGCGCGAAACCCTTCTTGAACAAGGGCATTCGACAAGCGGTTGCTGTCCTTATCTTGAATAACCGCAATGACTAATTTCATCCTCATTCCTCCCGACTACTTTTAGTTTGGGTACCATTCGATCCATTCTGTACTTTTTTGACATGAAGCGGCCCGATTCCTGCACAACGCCCGGAAATGACGCCGGCCGCTTCGTTCAGCACCTCGTCGAAAGGCCGATCGGCGTCGATTTTTACAATCCGGTCCGGATACTGCTTCACCAGCTGCAAATAACCGTCGCGGACCCGTTCGTGAAACGAAAGCTTCTCCAGATCCAAGCGGTTGATTTCGCGGTTTTCCTGCAGCGACGCTTCGCGAACCCGCATTAATCCGACTTCCGGCGCGATGTCCATATAAAGCGTAAGAGAAGGCATCAATCCCCCGATGGCAAAACGGTTAATCGCCCATACTTCGTCCATGCCGAGTCCTCGCGCATAGCCTTGGTAAGCAAGGCTGCTGTCGACAAACCGGTCGCAAATGACGACATACCCTTCGTCGAGAGCCGGCTGGACTTTTTCCGTCAAATGCTGTCTTCTCGCAGCCGCGTACAGAAGCGCTTCGGTTTTGCCGTCCATCGCTTGGTTGCGGCTGTCCAAAATGACCGAACGGATTTGCTCCGCGATAGGAATCCCTCCCGGCTCGCGGGTCGTAAGCACCGGGATGCCTTTCTGTCGTATCATATGCGATAGCCTATCGATCAGTGTCGTCTTGCCGGCGCCTTCGCCGCCTTCTACCGTGATGAATATACCTTTATTCAAGCTGGCATGCTCCTGACTTCTCGCTGCGCAACGAATACAGTTCGTTCTTCTCGTATGACTTCCGTTGCGCCTCATTGCTTTTTCCCTTTATTGTAACATACGCTTGTACATCTTCACATGACGGATTGTTAAACGTAGCACCGAACCGTTGTCATCCGCGGATCGGACGCGCCTTGGAACTTCGCGCCTTGCTCCGCCAGCCGGACGATATATTTCGTCATCGCTTCCGTTAACTGCTCTCCGGCATAAACAAGCGGAATGCCCGGCGGATACGGCACGAGCATTTCGGCTGCAATCCTGCCCGCCGCCGCTTCGACAGGGACGGCTTCGCTTGCCCGCGAATGACTTCTGGCGAAAGAAACGGGCTGAGATACCGGCTCGGATCCCATTTGGACCGCATCGCCGCTCGATCGGCCTTCACTCGTCTGGCATCCCATTGCCGTTGGATTCGCCCGTACGGATTGATAGATTTCGGACTCCGCGTCCGACTTGATCAAGACATCGATCTCGCGGCAAGCCGCAAGAAGGAACTCGACGTCTCTTTCGCCCGTTTGCAGTCCAAACAGCAGCAAAACATGTCGAGGATCGGCCATTTCCGCCCAACAGCCTCGAATTTCAAGCTCTTGCTGGAGCCGGTATCCGCTCCATGCGCCCGATCGGTCCGTCAAAAGCACACGCAGCGGATCGGCATAATGGGAAGCGTCGCCGCTTAACGTATCCACCGTTGCAAGACTGCTGCAACAATTGCCCAATTCGCTGCGGAATCGTTTGCTGCTTTGAATGGATGCATGGAATAAAGCTTCGCCTTTTTCTTCCACTATTGCGCGGGAAATATCAAGTGAAGCCATAATCGGAAACGACGGGCTGGAGCTCTGGATCATCGCCAGCGCCTCGGTCAGTCTGCCGCGGTCGATCCGATCGCCTTGCATATGCAGCCATGCTCCCATCGTTAAAGCGTGCAGCGTCTTATGCGCCGATTGAACGACGCCGTCCGCTCCGGCACGCAGCGAAGAACGCGGTAGCTCGGGATGGAAGCCGTAATGCGCACCATGCGCTTCGTCGACCAGCAGCGGAATGCCAAAGCGGTGAACGGCCTCGGCATAATCGTCCAGGACGACCCCCATTCCGTAATAGTTCGGATTCGAAAGCAAAACCGCCTTCGTCTGCGGATACCGCATCAAGGCTTCTTCGATTCGCCGAACGGTTGGAATTGTAGGAATTCCGGTCGTTTCGTCAATTTCCGGCATGACAAATACAGCCGAAGCTCCCACAAGCTTCAGACCGTTCAACACCGACTTATGTACGTTGCGCTGCACGATCACCGTATCCCCCGGATCGCAAACGGCCAGCAGCATCGCGATATTGCCTGCCGTGCTTCCTCCGACGAGAAAATAGGTATGATCCGCTCCGTACAGCCGTGCCGCAAGCTGCTCCGCTTCTTTAATTGCGGATTCGGGATGATGCAGGTCGTCGGTTGCCGACAGCTCGGTTGCGTCAAGCCTCATCAGCGGCATAAACCATTGCCGGGCTAAAGCTTCAATACGTCCTTGCTGCTCGGCGCCAGTTTGAAATGCCCCCCCGTAACGATGGCCGGGAACGTGAAAGCTCGCGGGATCGCTTTGAGCGTGGGCAATTAATTGCTCGAATAAAGGTGCTTTTACGATTTGCGTCATAAAGCCGATTAATCCTTTCCAAGACGCGGTGTGTCTCTATTGTAACAACCGGCGACGTCCTCGTCTGCCCGATAAAAACAAAAAAAAGAACGGCTCTCCAAAGACAGAAGCCGTTACGCGTTTTTTTCCGCAAATATTTGCTTCATTTGATGAATAAAAAACGGATATTTCGCGTCGTGCACATCCGTTCGAACCATTTCCGTCTCGCAATCTTCGCATATAAACTCGGATACGATAACGATTCCTTGACCTTCCTCACTCGACTTGCCGCAAATAATGCAATTCAAATGCGGACGCTCTTCCATATTGCCTTCCCTGCCTTTCAAGTCATGCAATATATATTGCTACTATTATGGCATACATTCTATTGTTTTATACTTGTTTCATAGCGCTTTTCAAATATTTTTATATCCTATGCCGCGGATGCCCATTTGGTTCATAACGGAAGCCCGGACGACATATATTTTGCGTTTTTGTTCCAATACCCCTGTCAAGGAAAAGAACCGCCCATCCGATAAAGTAAGAGGAAACATTTGTGTCTGCCTAGAAAGGAATGATTATTGGATTGGTGCGACAAACTTTATCCGAGCAACAAACGGCTACGATTTATCAATATAAGCTGATCCGCAAAATATCGATCCGCCTCGAGCTTGTCCATAGCCACGTGTTTATTGCGGCGGTTCTGCTGGCCGTATTAACTGCTGTTTATCGTTTGGACGGCTTGCTTGGATGGCTGTTCGGCTTTATCATCGTTCAGCTTGTCCATATTACGCTGCTGCTGCTAACCTTTATTCGGGTGGAAGAAGCGGCGGAAAGACGTTGGCAATGGCGGATTATGCCGCCTTGGTTCGGCTTTGGTCCCGCTAACGATATTACGCTGCGCTTGTACCGCAAAGTTCACCGAACGATGCTGTGGGTCGGGTTATGCCTGATCGGATTGTTGTATCCTTGGGTAAACGAAGCGATCATTATCGGCTGCATCAGCTGGCACCTGTGGCTGCTCGTACCTCGCATGCTGCTGTCGTTCGGCTTGCGTTCCGAAGCGCGTGACGGCATCGTACGATTGGGAGCGTTGGAGGCTTATTATTATCACCGGTAAGAACCGAGGCCCGATCGACCGTATTAATCATGCAGGGCTTATCGCCGAATAGGATTAATTATTTTCCGATTGCTTACGAACATCCTCTTGTGCTAAAAAAGCCGCTTTTTGTCGCTATGTTGTGGCAAAGCGGCTTTTTTTCTTGGCGACGTCCATTCCGCACCGAATGAATGGGCTTCTGGTCATCCTTCAAGGTCGGGATCTGAAGCTTCCTTTGCTGCCGGGCCTTCTGCTTTGCCTTTGCTTCGATCCAAGCTTCAGATACTCTCCCGGGAGAGTGAAGTCGCTTGGCTTCCGAGAACAACAAAAAACCTGCCGTATTAGATACGGCAGGTTCTTCGTGCTTGGCGACGTCCTACTCTCCCAGGACCCTGCGGTCCAAGT